>JAFYPP010000069.1 GCA_017559995.1 Clostridia bacterium
GCCTTCAGCTCGGCCATCAGTTCTTCGGCCTCCCGGACGAAAACGAAGCCGCGGGAGATGATCTCCGGACCGGAAACGATGGTGCGGCTGACCATATCCACGCCGATGACGGCGGTGATGATGCCGCTTTCCGACAGGGTCTTGCGCTCCTTGAGCACCGAAGCGCCCACGTCGCCCACGCCCAGGCCGTCCACCAGCACGCGGCCGGCGGGCACGTTGGGGCCCCAGACGGCGCCCTGCTCGTCGATCTCCAGACAGCGGCCCAGGTCGGAGATGAAGATGTTCTCCGGCTTCACGCCGCAGGCACGGCCCAGCTCGGCGTTGACCATCAGGTGACGGTACTCGCCGTGGACGGGCAGGAAGTACTTGGGCCTGGTGAGGGACAGGATGGTCTTGAGCTCCTCCTGACAGGCGTGGCCGGACACGTGCATATCGGCCAGACGGCTGTAAACCACGTCGGCGCCCTTGCGGAACAGCTCGTTGATCATGGCGTACACCGGCTTTTCGTTGCCGGGGATGGGGGAGGCGGCGATGAGGATCTTGTCACCGTAGCCCACCTCCACCTGACGGTGGCCGGAAAAGGCCATGCGGTACAGGGCGCTCATGGGTTCGCCCTGGGAGCCGGTGGTGATGATGGTCATCTTGCTGCGGGGATATTTGTTGATCTCCTTGAGATCCACGTAGGTGTTGGGGGGCAGGGTGAGGTAGCCCAGCTCGGTGCCCACCTTGAGGATGTTCTCCATGCTGCGGCCGGACACGGCAACCTTGCGGCCGTATTTTGCCGCCACGTCAAAGATCTGCTGCACCCGGTGGACGTTGGAGGCGAAGGAGGCCACGATGATGCGGCTGTCGCAGCCCTTGAACTCACGGTCCAGAGAGTCGCCCACCTTGCGTTCGCTCATGGCGATGCCGGGGCGCTCGGCGTTGGTGGAGTCCATCATCAGCAGCAGGACGCCCTTTTTGCCCAGTTCGCCGAACCGGGGCAGGTCGATCATCCTGCCGTCGATGGGGGTGGTGTCGATCTTGAAGTCGCCGGTGGTGATCACCATGCCCAGCGGGGTCTTGACGGCAAAGGCGCAGGCGTCGGCGATGGAGTGGTTCACGTGGAGGAACTCCACCTCGAAACAGCCGGCTTTGACCTTGTCGCCGTCCTTTTTCACGGTGATCCTGGGCTTTTTGACCTCTTTGTGCTCCTGCAGCTTGAGCTTGACCATGCCGGCGGTGAGGGCGGTGCAGTACACCGGCACCTGCAGCTCCCGAAGGACATAGGGCAGGGCACCGATGTGGTCCTCGTGGGCATGGGTCAGGAAGATGCCCCGGAGCTTTTCCTTGTTCTTCTGCAGATAGGTGATGTCGGGGATGACCATGTCCACGCCCAGCAGATCCTCGTCGGGGAAGGTCATGCCGGCGTCGATGACGATCATATCCTGACCGTATTCCAGCACGGTCATGTTCTTGCCGATCTCGTTGAGACCGCCCAGAGAGATGACCTTCAGCTTGTCGGCGGAGGGAGCGGCGGCCTTCTGCTTCTGGCGGGCGGCCTTTTTCTTTTCCTTTTTCTCCTGGGAGAGCAGCGCGCCGGACAGGGACTTGACGGCCTCGGTGGCGGCCTTGGCGGTGTCCTGGGCCATCTTCATGGCCTGCTGGGCGGTCTTGCGGGGCATGGCCGCCTTGGGAGTCTTGGGTGCGGCGGACTGGCTGCCCCGGCGGCGGGCGGAAGGCATTTTGGCGGCTTTCGCCGGTGCCTTTTCGGCGGCCTTGGCGGTCCGCTTACGGGTGCCGGGCTGGGCCGGCTTCTTTTTGGTTTCTGCCATAATGGGTCGTATTTCTCCTTTTTTGTCGATGCAGCGCGCAAAGCAACAAAGCCCCCGGGGAATCCTTCCTCCGGCGGTGGCGCGATGCAATGTACGGTTGTGTTCTATATGTATCCGCCCTCCGATCAGCGGCAGGCGCGGATGAAATTCAATTACAATTACAGACAGTATACCACAGCGGAAGAAAAAATGCAAATTTTACCTGCCGACGGTCTTCGACACAGCGGGGGAAAACCCCCGCCGTCAGAAAAACGGGTAGCCCAGCAGCAGGTTTTCCAGATGGCCGATCTCTTCTTCCTCTTCCTTCCGGGGGATGCGGAGATCCTTGTTTTCCCGGCGGAACTCGGCAGGCAGGGGAGAGGGCTGATAGATGCCTACCGGCGGAGGCCAGCCCTTGAAAACAGTGTCGATCCATTCCTCACGGCGCTCGCTCATGACGGTTCACCTCCCCGGGTCTGGTCGATCATGCGGTGCAGGCACTCCAGGGCGTCGCACAGGCTGCCCAGACTGTCGCAAAGGCCCAGCTCCACCGCTTCGGGGCCGTAGACCACGCTGCCTGCCTCGCCCATCAGCTGCCCGTTGCGCTGCATGAGCACCCGCAGGGTCTCGGCAGACACCCGGGAGTTGGCGGTGATGAAGTCCACGATGCTGTCCTGGATGCGCTGAAAATAGGCCAGGATCTGGGGCACCCCCAGCACCGTGCCGTTCATGCGCACCGGGTGCAGGGTCATGGAGGCGGTGGGGGCGATGAAGCACTTTTTGGCGGCCACCGCCAGCGGCACGCCGATGGAGTGTCCGCCTCCCAGCACCAGGGAAACGGTGGGCTTTTTCATGCCGGCGATGAGCTCGGCGATGGCCAGACCGGCCTCCACGTCGCCGCCGGCGGTGTTCAGCAGGATGAGCAGACCGTCGATGTCGGGGCTTTCCTCGATGGAGGCCAGCATGGGCAGAACGTGCTCGTATTTGGTGGTTTTGGTCTGGCTGGACAGCAGCTGATGGCCCTCGATGTGGCCGATGACCGCCAGACAGTGGATGGCGTGCCGCCCTTCGGTGACCACGCTGCCCAGTTCCTGTGTCAATTGATCCATGAAAACACCTCCGGGAGCAGTTTGCCCGGAGAAAACAAAAAAACACCTCCGTTTTCGGAGGTGCTTTTTGTCAGCTGATCATTTGCAGTATTTTTCCACAAAAAGGTCGATTTTTTCGGTAAACTCGGCCAGCGTGCCGCCGTTGCGCAGCAGCAGATCGGCCCGCTGCCGATAGAAATCGTCGTCGGGCTGGCTGTTCAGCCGCGCCTCGGCCCGGTCACGGTCGATGCCGTCCCGCTTCATGATGCGGGCCAGAGAGCCTTCCCGGTCGGCCAGCACCGCCAGGGTCACGTCGCACAGGCAGTCGATGCCGCTTTCAAACAGCAGGGGCACGTCCAGCACGATGAGGGGGCTTTCGCTGTGGGCGGTGATGTAATGCATCCGGGCCTTCACCTGGCTGTGGGTGATGAGGTTGAGGATCCTGAGGGCCTCGGGGTCGGAGAATACGATGCCGGCCAGCTTTCGGCGGTCCAGCACGCCGTCCTTCCACACGCCGGGGAAGTGGTGGTCCAGCATCCGGGTCATGGGGCAATCCTGCTTAAGCAGCTCGGCATAGATTTTGTCGGCGTCCAGCACCTGGGCACCCATCTGCTCCAGCCGCTGGGAGAGCAGGCTTTTGCCGCTGCCCGAACGGCCGGTGACGCCGATGACGCGGCGGCCCTTTTTGCAGTCCACGCTCTGGAAACCGGCGGCCTTGCGCAGGCGGTTCACCGTGCCGGCGTTGGCGCCGTGGACACGGGGGCACTGCACCAGAATGCGTTTGGCCCGGGTGCGGTCGAACCTGCGCAGCAGGGCGAACAGCCTTCTGGCGTGCTCGGCGTGATCCCAGCTGTAGCCCAAGGAATAGACCAGACGGGATTTGCTTTCCCTGATGGCGGAGTAATATTCCTCAAAGCAGAGGACACCGGTCCACGGCTGGTCCATCTGCGCCAGAATGGCTTCGAAGGTGTCGTTGGGGGCGCCCTCGAACAGAATGACGGGGGCTTTGGGGGCATAGTGCCGGTACTTCATGCCGGGGGAGCGCACCCTGGCGTCGTCGGACAGGCCCTCCAGGGTGGCCCGGTCGGTGGAGACCGCGCCCATAGCCTCGGCGATCATTTCCTCGGTGATAGCACCGGGACGGAGGATCTGGGGATAGTCCCCGGTCATGTCCACCACGGTGGATTCCACGCCCACCGAACAGGCGCCGCCGTCCACGATGGCGGGGACCTTGCCGTTCATGTCGTCCAGAACGTCACGGGCGGTGGTGGGAGAGGGCTTGCCGGAGGTGTTGGCGGAAGGGGCGGCCAGGGGCACGCCGGCGGCGTCGATGATGGCCCGTGCCACGGGATGGGCGGGCATACGGATGCCCACGGTGTCCAGCCCGGCGGAGGTGCGGTTGGGGATGCGGGCCTTTTTCTTCACCACCATGGTCAGCGGGCCGGGCCAGAAGTGCTCGGCCATCTGCCAGACGGCAGGGGAAAGCTCCTCGGCCAGCTGCTCCAGCTGCTCCGGGGCGGAAATGTGGACGATGAGGGGGTTGTCCTGGGGCCGGCCCTTGGCCTCAAAAATGCGCAGCACGGCGTCCTCGTCCAGGGCGTTGGCCGCCAGTCCGTACACCGTTTCGGTGGGGATGGCCACCACCTGTCCGGCAGACAGGAGGCGTCCCGCCTCCGAAATGTCCTCGGGACGGGTGCGCAGCAGTTTAGTCTTCATACTTGCCGCAGTAATGGACGTCATAGCTGTCCATGGCCTTGCGGATGATCTCCTTGGCGCCTTCGGCATCCAGCACGTCGTTGGTAGCGGTGGTCTTGTTCTCCAGCATCTTGTAGATCTCGAAGAAGTTGGCGATCTCGGTGGTGATGTGGGGAGGCAGCTGGGCCAGCTCGGTGTAGGTGTTGTAGGTGGGGTCGAAGCAGGGAACGGCGATGATCTTATCGTCGTAGTCGCCGCCGTCCATCATGCGGATGCAGCCGATGGGGAAGCACTCCACCTCGATGAGGGGATCCAGCACCTGGGAGCACAGCACCAGCACGTCCAGAGGGTCACGGTCATCGGCATAGGTGCGGGGGATGAAGCCGTAGTTGGCGGGATAGTGGGTGGCGGTGTGCAGGATGCGGTCCAGACGCAGCAGACCGGTGCGCTTGTCCAGTTCATATTTCTTCTTGCTGCCTTCGGGGATCTCGATAACAGCGGTAAACTTGTCGGGCGTAATGTACTTGGGGTCCAGATCGTGCCAAACGTTCATAAATCAGTCTCCTTTTCCTGTATGTCCTGAAGTAGTATTGTGTCAGTTTTCCTGGGAGGCCTTGAGCTTTTCGGCCTGGTCGGCGGCGGTGAGGGCGTCGATCATCTCGTCCAGATCGCCGTTCATCACCTGATCCAGCTTGTAGAGGGTCAGGTTGATGCGGTGGTCGGTCATGCGTCCCTGGGGGAAGTTGTAGGTGCGGATACGGCCGCTGCGGTCGCCGGTGCCCACCTGGTCACGGCGCAGACCGGCACGCTCGGCCTCCTGCTTTTCCCGTTCCCGCTGATAAAGGCGGGAGCGCAGCAGCTTCATGGCCCGGTCCTTGTTCTTGTGCTGGGAGCGCTTGTCCTGGCATTCCACCACCGTGCCGGTGGGCAGGTGGGTGATGCGGATGGCCGACTCGGTCTTGTTGACGTGCTGGCCGCCGGCGCCGCCCGAACGGTAGGTGTCGATCTGCAGATCGGCGGGATTGATGTCCACCTCCACGTCCTCGACCTCGGGCAGAACGGCCACGGTGGCGGCAGAGGTCTGGATGCGGCCCTGGCTTTCGGTGTCGGGGACACGCTGCACCCGGTGGGTGCCCGATTCAAACTTGAACCGTGCCCAGGCGCCCTTGCCCTCCACGGCGAAGGAAACTTCCTTGTAGCCGCCCAGCTCGGTGGCGTTTTCGTTCATGACCTCCACCGAAAAGCGCTTGCGCTCGGCGTACATGGAGTACATACGGAACAGGTCGGCGGCAAACAGGGCCGCTTCCTCGCCGCCCACACCGCCGCGGATCTCCACGATGACGCTCTTGTCGTCGTCACGGTCCTTGGGCAGCAGCAGCACCTTCAGCTCCTGTTCCAGCTCGTCCATCCGCTCTTTGGCGGCCTTCCATTCCTCGTCGCCCATGGCCCGCATTTCGGGGTCGGGGTCCTTCTGCAGTTCGGCGGCGGTGTCCAGATCGTCCTTGGCCTGTTCCCAGCGGGAAAAGGTCTCGGCCACCGGCTGCAGATCCTTCTGCTCCTTCAGCAGTTTGGCGGCAAGGGCGGGGTCGGCGTACACCGAGCCGTCCTCCAGCTGCTTCTGCAGGTCGAGATAATGGGCCTTTACCTGTGCCAGTTTGTTGAACATGGACATTCCTCCCAAAACGATACTTTTGATCTTCTCATTATACTCCAACGGCGGCGGAAAAACAAGGGTCTGTCGCCGCCGGAGAGGCCTCCGGCCACTTTTTCTTCGTCCCCTCTTGCCGAAGACCGCCTGTTGTGCTATAATGCTTTTATTTAATTATAATATGGTATTACTATGCCCATTTTGGGTATTAAAGGGGAGAAAACTTTTGGATAAACGGTTTTCCAGAATGATCGAATCGGGCACCAAGCTGACCTTTGTGGCCATGCTTCTGTTCGTGGCGGCCACCTGCCTGAAGGGCCATTGGGGCCTGGCGGCGGCAGAGCTCCTGCTGGTGGTGCTGCTCTTTGTTTACTATCGCCGGCGCAGCAAGCGCCGCTCGGCGGAGATCCGCAAGTATGTGGAGAATCTGGCCTTCTCGGTGGATGACGCCTCCAAGCAGTCGCTGGTGAACTTCCCCCTGCCCACCATGATCCTTCGGGTGGACAGCGGCGAGATCGTCTGGTGCAACGAAAGCTTCGCGGCCCTGTCGGGCAGGACCGACAATCTGTTCGAGAGCCATATCACCGACGTGCTCCACGGCTTCGACACCCGCTGGATCATGGAGGGCAAGAGCCTTTGCCCCTATGACGTGCAGATGGGCGAGCGCCGGTATCAGGTCTACGGCAACATGGTGCGGTCGGGCAAGGGCCACGGCTCCGCCCTGCTGGCCACCCTGTTCTGGGTGGATGTCACCGACTACTGCCAGCTGCGGGATTATGTGGAGCGCACCCGTCCCGTGGTGGGCATCATCCTCATTGACAGCTACGAGGAACTGATGAAGGGCGCTTCCGAGGCCCGCAAATCCACCCTCACCGCCGACATCGACCGGCATATCAACGACTGGGCAAAATCCGCCCAGGGCATCGTCCGCAAGCTGGAGCGTGACCGCTATCTGTTCATCTTCGAGCAGCACAGCCTGGTGGACTTCACCGCCGACAAGTTCTCCATTCTGGAGAGCATCCACGAGGTGCAGAACAACGAGGGCCTCAGCGCCACCCTGTCCATCGGTATCGGCAAGGGTGAATGCTCCCTGCGGGAACTGTATCAGTTTGCCGCGCTGGGCATCGATATGGCCCTGTCCCGCGGCGGCGACCAGGCGGTGGTCAAGTCCAAGACCGCCTTTGAGTTCTACGGCGGCCGCTCCAAGGAGCTGGAAAAGCGCACCAAGGTCAAGTCCCGCGTCATGGCCAACGCCCTGATGCAGCTGATGCGCGACTCCAGCCAGGTGTTCCTCATGGGCCACAAGTATTCCGACCTGGACAGCATCGGCGCCTGTGCCGGTCTGGTGGCTGCCGTGCGAAAGGCCGGCCGTCCCGCCTATATCATCGTCAACGACAAGGCCACCTCCGCCAAGGAACTGATCGACCGCCTGAAGAAGCAGCCCCAGTACGAAGGCGTGTTCATCAACGAGGAGGAGGCCATCATCAAGGCCGACGCTTCCTCCCTGTGCGTGGTGTGTGACACCACCCGCCCCGACATGGTGGAAAGCCCCAGTCTGCTGGATGCCGTCCAGCGGGTAGCCGTGGTGGACCATCACCGCCGTGCCGCCCAGTACATCGAAAACCCTGCCATCTCTCTCCACGAGACCTATGCCTCCTCCGCCTGTGAACTGGTGGCCGAGCTGCTGCAGTACGTGGTGAATCACAGCGATATTCTCAAGGTGGAGGCCGACGCCATGCTGGCGGGCATCTTCCTGGACACCAAGGGCTTTACCGTCAAGACGGGCGTCCGCACCTTCGAGGCTTCCGCCTTCCTGCGTCAGGTGGGCGCCGACACGGTGGAGGTGCGCAAGATGTTCTCCGGCGGTCTGGAGACCTCGGTGAAGAAGTACCAGATCATCTCCTGCGCCAAGGAGCAGTTCCCCGGCATCTCCCTGTCGGTGGTGGATGAGGAGACCCCCCGTGCCACCGCTTCCCAGGCAGCCGACGAGCTGATCAACGCCTCGGACATCAAGGCCGCTTTCGTGGTCTACGGTGAAAAGGGCGGCTCGGTGATCTCCGCCCGTTCCTACGGCGAGATCAACGTGCAGGTGGTGCTGGAGAAGATCGGCGGCGGCGGCGGTCTGACCTCTGCCGGCGCGCAGTTCCCCGACAAGTCCACCGACGAGGCTTGCGAGATCCTGACCCACGCCATCGAAGAATATCTCCGTGACCAGGAGAAAAAAGCACAGTGACAAAACCATGTCCTTCCGGCATCGCCGGAAGGACAAACGTTGATAAAGGAGTATACAATCATGAAAGTCATTCTGTTACAGGACGTGAAGGCCCAGGGTAAAAAGGGCCAGATGATCACCGTTTCCGACGGTTACGCCCGCAACTTCCTGCTGCCCCGCAAGCTGGCCGTGGAGGCCACTGCCGACGCGCTGAACTCCAAGAAGAACGCTGACGAGGCCGCCGCCTTCCACGCCGCCGAGGACAAGAAGGCCGCTCTGGCCCTCAAGGAAAAGCTGGCCTCCACCCCCGTGAAGATCAAGGCCAAGGCCGGTTCCGGCGGCCGTCTGTTCGGCTCTGTCACCACCAAGGAGATCGCCGAGGCCCTCAAGGCCCAGCACGGCGTGGATCTGCCCAAGACCCGTCTGGAGCTGAACGAGCCCATCAAGTCCTTCGGCACCTACCGTGTGAAGGCCAAGCTGTACACCGAGGTGGCCGGCGAGGTCATCGTGCAGGTGGAAGAGGCATAATCGCGGCCGTTTCCGCGGTCCCCGAGAGGAGTTTTAGTTTATGGCATTAGACGATTTGCTTGCCAAACAGGTGCCCTACAGCGTGGAGGCCGAACAGGCCGTGCTGGGCAGTATGCTGGTGGACCCCCGGAAGGTGTCCGACGTGATGGAGATCCTCAAGATGGAGGATTTCTACATGGAGGCCAACCGGCTGGCCTATGAAGCCATCCAGGCCATGTTCCTGGACGGCCGCAGCATCGACCCCGTCACCGTGCTGGAGGAGATCACCCGTATGGGCTACCGGGAAAAGGTGCCCCGGGATTATATCCTGCAGCTGGTGGAGATCACCCCCCATGCCGCCAACGTCATGGACTACGCCCGCATCGTCCGCAGCAAGAGTATGCTGCGGGAGCTGCAGCAGGTGGGCGCCGATATCATCGACCTGACCCGTGCCGAGGAAGAAGAGGCCGACACGGTGGCCGATCTGGCCGAGCAGAAGGTCTATGCCGTCCGCCAGGGCCGTGAGGTCCAGGGCTTCACGCCGCTGAACGTGGCTATCAACGAGGTGTACGCCAATCTGGACGAGCTGGCCACCAACGCCGGCAAGCTGCCCGGTCTGCCCACCGGCTTCGCCATGCTGGACCAGTACATCGGCGGTTTGAACAAGAGCGACCTGATCCTGCTGGGCGCCCGTCCCGGTATGGGTAAGACCGCCATTGCCCTGAACATGGCCATGAGCGCCGCCAAGAAGAGCGACAAGACCGTGGTCATCTTCCAGCTGGAGATGTCCCGTACCCAGCTGGCCACCCGTCTGCTGTCGGCAGAGGGCTTCATCGACAGTAAAAAGCTGCGGTTGGGCAACCTGAACGACGAGGACTGGCAGAGCATGGCCAACGCCACCCAGAGCCTCAACAAACTGAGCATTCTCATCGACGAGAACTCGGGCATCACCGTGCCCGAAATGAAGGCCAAGTGCCGCCGTCTGGGCGACCAGCTGGGCCTCATCGTCATCGACTATCTGCAGCTGATGCACACCCCCAAGCACAGCGACAACCGCGTGCAGGAGGTTGCCGAGATCTCCCGAAGCCTGAAGATCATGGCCAAGGAACTCAACGTGCCGGTGCTGTGCTGCTGCCAGCTGTCCCGCGGCCCGGAAGGCCGTCAGGACAAGCGCCCCATGCTGTCCGACCTGCGTGAGTCGGGCTCCATCGAGCAGGACGCCGACATCGTCCTGTTCATCTACCGTGACGACTATTATAATAATGAGGGCGAGAACAAGAACGCCGCCGAGCTGATCGTTGCCAAAAACCGCCACGGCGAGACCGGCAAGATCGACCTGCAGTGGATGGGTCAGTTCACCGCCTTCCTGCCCCAGGAAAACCGTCATGGCAATTGACGCCATTCCCGCCTTTGGGCTGGCGGCGCCCGGTGACCGGGTGCTGTGTGCCCTGTCGGGAGGTGCCGATTCGGTGTGCCTCACCCATCTGCTGGCCACACGGGCGGCGGAATACGGCATCACCGTGGCGGCAGCCCACTTTTCCCACGGTCTGCGGCCGGAAAGCGCCGCCGGCGAGCGGGAACTGTGCCAACGGCTGTGTGACAGCCTGTCCATCCCGCTGTTCTGCGGCGAGGGAGATACGGCGGCGTATGCCGCCGCCCAGGTTGTGGGACTGGAGGAGGCCGCCCGGACGCTGCGCCGGGGGTTTCTGCTGGATGCGGCAGACCGCTGGCAGGCCACGGCGGTAGCCACCGGCCACCATCTGGAGGACAGCGCCGAGACCCTGCTGTTCAACCTGATCCGGGGCACCGGAGGTCAGGGGCTGCAGGGCATTCCCCCAAAAAGCGGGAGGTTCATCCGTCCGCTGATCCTGGCGGAAAAAAGCGAGATCCTTGCCTACATCGGGGCGCATGGGCTGGAATACGCCGATGACCCCACCAATTTTACCGGGGACAACGTCCGTGCGCGTATGCGCCGGGAGGTGTTCCCCGCACTGAACGGCATCAATCCCAAGGCCGCCGCCCATCTGGCCC
>JAFYPP010000070.1 GCA_017559995.1 Clostridia bacterium
CAGAGCCTCCCGCAGGGCGATGCCCTCCAGCAGCCGCTGCTCGCCCCCGGCGGGCAGCACTTCCCCCAGTGTCCTGTCCTGTCCGGGCAGGGCGGCGTCCAGCGAGTCGGCATCCCGAGGCGCGTTGAGGGCCTCCATGGCCTCCTCCGGCGTCAGACCGGTCTCCCGGCACAGGTCGGACAGCCGGGGGCTTTGCCCGGTTTGCCCTTCCAGCCGAGCCTGCGCCTGCCGCAAAAGGGCCGCCCGCTCCTTCACCACCCGACTGACCTTCACCGGGCCGTCATCCCGCAAAAACCGGCGCATCTCCCCGGCGATGCGCGGCACCGCGTATGTAGACAGCTCCACGCCCTGGGTCAGGTCAAAGTCCCGGATGGCCTTCAGCAGGCCCATGCTGCCCAGCTGGAACAGATCCTCCGGCTCGCACCCACGGCCAAAGAACCGCCGCGCCACACTCCACACCAGCGGCGCGTTGTCCCGCAGCAGCTCCTCCATCGCCTGCCCGTCGCCTTGCTGGGCGGCGATGACGCGCGCCTTCAGCGCTTCCTTCATACCTCCTGCCGGGCCTGCAGCGCCTTCCGCAGGATGACGGTGGTGCCCTTCCCCGGCTTGGAGCGGACGGTGAGACCGTCCATGAAGCTTTCCATAATGGTGAACCCCATGCCGGAGCGCTCGGCGCCGCCGGTGGTGAACATGGGCTCCCGGGCCTGTTGGATGTTTTCGATGCCGCAGCCCTTATCGGCGATGACGATCTCCACCGCCGCCGGGGCATACAGCCGCACCGTCATGGTAATGATCCCCAGCCTGTCCCGATAGCCGTGGACGATGGCGTTGGTCACCGCCTCCGAAACGGCGGTCTTGATGTCGTACACCTGCTCCACCGTAGGATCCAGCTGGGCGATAAACGCGGCGGCCGCCGCCCGGGCGAAGCCTTCGTTGGCGCTGCGGCTGGGGAAGCGCAGGGTCATCTGGTTGACGCGGTCTTTTTTCAGCAGTTTCATGTGGGTCTCCTCCTATCGGATGTCCACCAGACGGTGGATGCCGGCACAGGTCAGCACCTTTTTCGCCTGGGGCGGTGTGCCGGTCACCGCCAGCGTGCCGCCGCAGCCACGGCATTTTCGCGCGGTCTGCACCACCACGGCGATGCCCGAACTGTCCATAAATTCCAGACCTTCCAGATCCAGTTCCAAACGCGCCGGCAGATGATCGTCCACCAGCGCCGACAGGCGGCCCATCAGCGTGATGGCTTCGTGGTGGCCCAGTTCTCCCGCCAGAAACACCCGAAGGCACCCTTCGGTGCAGGTATATCGTAGGTTCACAGGCGCAGCGCCTCCTTTTTTCACAAAAATAAGACCGTGTACCCATGGTACACGGTCTTATTTTATCTATTGTATGCGGTTTTTTCTGTCGTTATTCGGCGGTAAAGCCAACTTTCGCGGAACTGAGCAGATACATGGAGCCGGTAGCCACCAGAACGTCCTCCGGCCGCGCCAGTTCCACCGCCAGCCGGGCGCCGGCTTCGGCATTGGCGCACACCCGCACGTCGGCGCAGTGCTCCCGTGCCACCTCGGCGATGGTCTCGGGCTGCATGATCTGGGGCATATCGTCGGCGGCAGGCACGGCGATGAAGGTCCGGCAGCGCTTGGCCAGCAGGGGCACCGCCGTCCGGAAGTCCTTGCGGCTCATCATGCCCATCACAGCCACCACGGGGCGGCCGGGATACAGGCTGTCCAGAGCGGCGCACAGGGCGCCCACCTTTCCGGGGTTGTGGGCACCGTCGATGACGCACTTGGGCTGCTGGCGCACCACCTGCAGACGGCCGATGACCATGGCGTCCGCCAGGCCTTCCGCCACTGCCTGCCGGGACAGTTCCATACCGCCCAGCCGCAGCTGCTCCACCACCGACAGCACGGTGAGGGCATTCATGATCTGGTGCCGGCCGGGAAGGGCGATGCGGTACTCCTCTCCGTCGTACACGAAGCGGGAGCCGGTGTCGTCGCTTTCCAGCACCTGCAGTTTGCGCATATCGGCCACCGACAGCGGCACCTCCAGCTCCCGGCAGGTGTCACGCAGCACCTGCTCGGCTTCGGGCACCAGGTCACAGTAACCGGCGGCACGGCAGCCGCGCTTGATGATGCCGCATTTCTGGGCGGCGATCTCCGGGATGGTGGTACCCAGCATATCGGTGTGCTCCAAAGAGATGGAACCCACGGCGGCGCACAGGGGCGGGGGGATGATGTTGGTGCTGTCCAGCAGACCGCCGATACCCACCTCGAACACCACGGTATCCACGCCGCAGCGCTCAAACAGCATCAGCGCCAGGGCGGTCACCGTTTCGAACTCGGTGCACTCCTTGTCCTCGGCCTTCATTTCGGCCAGAGCGGGCAGCATGCTCTCCAGCACGTCGGCCATCAGCTGCTTGTCCGGCAGCTGACCGTCCACCTGCATCCGCTCCCGGAAGTCAAAGACATAAGGGGACAGGAACAGGCCGGTTTTATGGCCGGCATGGCGCAGGATGCTTTCGCACATGGTGGCCGTGCTGCCCTTGCCGTTGGAGCCGGCGATATGGACAAACTTCATCCGCTTTTCGGGATTTCCCAGTTTCTCCATCAGTCCTTCCATGCGGAACAGGCCCTTGCGGGTGTTCAAATGGATGCGGCTGTGGATAAAATCCAACGCTTGCTCGTACGTCATGGTCTTAACCCAGAGCCTTCAGGTTCTCTTCCAGCTTGGCGGCCATCTCGCGGTACTTTTCCAGCTTCTCCTTTTCGGCGTTGACAACGGACTCGGGAGCGCGGGCCACGAAGCTCTCGTTGCTCAGCTTACCCTCGGTGCGCTTGACCATGTTCAGGGCGTTCTCCAGCTCCTTCTGCAGGCGCTCACGCTCCTTGTCCAGATCCACCAGATCATTCAGGGGCATATAGATCTGGGCGGCCTGGGTGACGCAGGTGACCATGCCGGCCACGTCGGCGGGAGCGGTCTCCTGGACGGTGACCTGGCTGGCCCATGCCAGCTTCTTCATAAAGGGCTCGGCCTGTGCGAACAGGGCGGGCTTCTGGGTGGCGATGATCAGAGCGGCCTTCTTGGAGGGGGGCACGTTCATCTCGCTCCGGCGGTTACGCACGGCACGGATGGCGGCCATGATCTCCTCCATCTCCTGCTCCTCGGCGGGGAAGTTCAGGCTGTCATCGGCCTTGGGCCACTGGGACACCATGACAGAGGGGCCCTCGTGGGGCAGAGCCTGCCAGATCTCCTCGGTGATGAAGGGCATGAAGGGATGCAGCAGCTGCATGGTACCGGACAGGATGTGACCCAGCACCTTCTGGGCGCGGACGGAAGCTTCCTTGTCCTCGCTGGTGAGGCGGGTCTTGCACAGCTCGATATACCAGTCGCAGAAATAGTCCCAGATGAAGGAGTACAGCTTGTCGGCGGCGATGCCCAGCTCGTACTTGTCGATGTTCTCGGTGACTTCCTTCACCAGGCTGTTGTACTTGCTCAGGATCCACTTGTCCTCCAGATCCAGCTGGGCGGGCAGGGTGAAGTCCTCCACCTCCAGATTCATCATCAGGAAGCGGGAAGCGTTCCAGATCTTGTTGCAGAAGTTACGGTTGGCCTCCACGCGCTCGGTGTAGAAACGGGCGTCGTTGCCGGGGCCGATACCGGTGACCAGGGTGAAGCGCAGAGCGTCGGCGCCGTACTGCTCGATGATCTGCAGGGGATCGATGCCGTTGCCCAGAGACTTGGACATCTTGCGGCCCTGGTTGTCACGGATGATGCCGTGGATAAACACGTCGGAGAAGGGCTTCTCACCCATGCTCTCCATACCGGAGAAGATCATACGGGCGACCCAGAAGAAGATGATGTCGTAACCGGTGACCAGCACGTTGGTGGGATAGAAGTATTCCAGCTCGGGGGTCTTGTTGGGCCAGCCCAGAGTGGCGAAGGGCCACAGAGCGGAGGAGAACCAGGTATCCAGGGCGTCCTCTTCCTGACGGAAATGCTCATGACCGCACTTTTCGCAGACAGCGGGAGCGCCGCCCTTGCGGACTTCCATATGGCCGCACTTCTCGCAGTAGTAAGCGGGGATGCGGTGGCCCCACCAGATCTGACGGGAGATACACCAGTCGTGGATGTTCTCCATCCAGTTCATATAGGTCTTGGAGAAGCGCTCGGGGACGAACTTGACCTCGCCGTTCTTGACCACCTCGATGGCGGGCTCGGCCAGGGGGCCCATCTTGACGAACCACTGGGTGGAAGCCATGGCCTCCACGTTGGTGTGGCAGCGCTGGCAGGTGCCCACGTTGTGCTTGTAGTCCTCGGTCTTGACCAGATAGCCCTGATCCTCCAGATCGCAGACAACGGCCTTACGGGCGGCCTCACGGGTCAGGCCCACGTACTTGCCGCCGTTTTCGTTGACGGTGGCGTCATTGTTGAAGATGTTGATGAACTCCAGACCGTGGCGGTTGCCCATCTCGAAGTCGTTGGGGTCGTGGCAGGGAGTGACCTTGACACAGCCGGTACCGAACTCCTTCTCGACATATTCGTCGGCGAAGATGGGGATGGGACGGTTCATCAGAGGCAGGATGGCGTTCTTGCCGATCAGGTGCTGATAACGCTCATCCTCGGGATGGACGGCGATACCGCTGTCGCCCATCATGGTCTCGGGACGGGTGGTGGCGATGACGATATACTCATCCTCGCTGCCCTCGATGGGGTAGCGCACATTCCACAGATGGCCGGGCTGCTCTTCGTACTCGACCTCGACGTCGGACAGAGCGGTGGAGCAGTGGGGGCACCAGTTGACGCTGCGGTAGCCCTTGTAGATCAGACCCTTGTTATACAGGCTGACGAACACTTCCTCAACGGCCTCACGCATGCCCTCGTCATAGGTGAAGCGCAGGCGGCGCCAGTCGCAGGAAGAGCCCAGGGTCTTCAGCTGGTTGATGATGCGGGAGCCGTACTGCTCCTTCCAGTCCCAGCACAGTTCCAGGAACTTCTCGCGGCCATAGTCAAAGCGGGTCTCGCCCTTCTGGCGCAGGATCTCTTCCACCTTGATCTGGGTGGCCAGACCGGCATGGTCGGTGCCGGGCATCCACAGGGCGGAATAGCCCTGCATACGCTTGGCGCGGATCAGGATATCCTGCAGGGTGTTGTCAAAGGCGTGGCCCATATGCAGCTGACCGGTGACGTTGGGGGGCGGCAGCATGATGGAAAACGGGGTCTTGTTCTCGTCCACCTCGGCATTGAAGAAGCCGCCGTCCATCCAGAACTGATACAGCTTGCCTTCCGAGGCCTTGGGATCGTAAGTCTTGGGCAATTCTTTGCGAATGCTCATGGGGATCTCCTCCTATATGATAAGATTTAAAATAAACTCCACTTTTGGGGGATTTCGGCGTAATCCGCCACAATTTTTTTACAGTCAGAACAGCACCAGGCAATGCACTCGTTCACATGCAGGCCCGGCGGGGTCAGTTTCACCTGCACACCACCCGGCATCAGGGCGATTCCATCGTCCTGCCGCTCTTCAAAAAAAACGGTACGGTTGCTCCAGAGGGTGCCTTTTTTCATTTCTTTTCCGCAAACGGGGCAATTCATACACACGCCTCCCTGTTCAGAAAATAAAAAAACCGCAGTAAACACACTGTTTACTACGGGACGGAGCCATGCTCCGCGGTACCACCCATATTCGCCCTTTCGGGCGCCCTTCAGCCGCAAAAACGGCCTCCTCCTTAACGCGGAAAACGGCAGAGCTTACTCCGTTCAGCCCTGCGGCTCGGGGACGACCTTCTCCGGCGGCCTCACGAGCGCTTCCACCAACCGCGCCCTCTCTTTGCATCAGCCGACAGGTACTCCTGCCCTTCATCGCCATTTGGATTCATTATAATCTCGGGGTGGGATTTTGTCAATAACTTTTCACGCTCCCGCCTTGACAAATCAAGGCTCTGTCGGTATAATAACAAGGTGCATCCGGGTGTAGCGCAGCTGGTAGCGCGCTTGGTTCGGGACCAAGAGGCCGTGGGTTCAAATCCCGTCACTCGGACCAGAGAAATAGCCGTTTCGTCTGAAGCGGCTTTTCTTGTTGTCTGTTTTAAATGGGCAAGCCGCACTTTAGTCCTTTAGCGTTCTAATGCATTATCTGCATATTATGCAGAAATGTCATATTTCAGCAATTATTTGTTCCGCACCTGGGAGTTTCCCGGTTTTTCCAGTTCACCCCTGTATTTATGGGTTTTTCCAGCAATATTTTTTGTGCATTTCCACACTTGCACTTGAAATGCACCAAGAAATCCACTATAATATAAGAAATTTCTTATGCACTTTGTGCATAAAAAAGCCCCCTGCGAAACGGAGTGTGTATCCATGTCCCAAAAGGACACGAAAAAGAAGGGCAGACGCGCCTACCTGGACGATTTTCACAAGACCCTTTCCGGTGAATATGTCTATCGCGGCGCTACCTACACCTTTAACGGCACCAAAGAACAGCGCCGACACCTATATTATAAATTACTTGCCATCGGCATCGTGCTGGCGGCTGCCGGTCTGACCTCCGGTTCCATCACCGCGCCCGGCGCCCTCAACTGCTTTTACGTGGTGATCCCCTTTGTGACCGCGCTGATCGCGTCCCTCTCCCTGCTGTGGGCGCTCTGCAAACTTTGGTTCGGCGGCTCTCCACTGCGTGAGTACATCTACACCGCCACCGTGGAACAATTCCGGCCCCGTTCCATCCTTGCCGCCGTTTCCGCCGGCTGCGCCATCGTGGGCGAGATCCTTTTCGTGATCCTCAACGGCGCCCAGGGCATGGTCGCCACCATGCTGCTGTTTCTGCTCTGCCAGGCAGTGATCCTGGCCGGCAGCCTGCTGTGGCTCCGCATCGTCAAGCGCTTCAGCTGGACCAAAAACGAGCCCGCGGAAGCCGGCGCTCCCCCCGCAACCCGCCCGCAGGGCGACACCTAACTTCGGAACTAAGGACTTTGTCCATAATAATAGTTCATAATAAAAAAGGAGGATATTCCCCATGAAGAGAAGCACCAAGATTCTGTCTCTGGTTCTGGCTCTGGCTCTGTGCCTGGGTGTCTTTGCCGGCTGCGGCAACACCACCACCGAGCCTACCACTCCCCCAGCAACCACCCCCGCCGCAACTACCCCCGCTGCTACCCCCCCCGCTGCTACCCAGCCTGCTGTCGAGAACGACACTCCCCTGGTCGTCGGTTACTCTCCCTTCAGCAGCAAGTTCTCCCCCTTCTTTGCCGCAACTGCCTATGACCAGGACGTTGCCTCTATGACCCAGGTCGGTCTGCTGAGCTCTGACCGTACCGGCGCCATGATCCTGAAGGGCATCGAGGGCGAGACCAAGGCCTTCAACGGCACCGACTACACCTACTACGGCATCTCTGATCTGACCATCACCGAGAACGCCGACGGTACCGTCTACTATGACTTCGTCATCGGTGACGGCATCCTGTTCGCCGACGGCCACGAGCTGGACGTTGACGACGTCATCTTCTCCATGTACGTCCTGTGCGACCCCACCTATGACGGTTCCTCCACCCTGTACGCTCAGCCCATCCTGGGTATGGAAGCTTACCGCGCCGGTATGACCACCCTGTCCAAGGCCATCGCCGAGGCCGGCCGTGACAACACCGACTTCACCTACTGGAGCGAGGCTCAGCATACCGCTTTCTGGAATGCTTTCGACACCGCTCTGGTCCCCTTCGCCCAGGGTATCGTTGACTGGTGCGTTACCAACGGCTACAACACCGAAGGCGATGTCGCCGGCGCTTCCGCCAACTGGGGTTTCTCCGGTACTTCCACCACTTATGAAGAGTTCGCCATGGAAATTGGCGATGCTTATGGCTGGGTCTTCGCTTCCATGGAGCCCGAGGTCGGCAACTCCGACGCTCTGGTCGACATGATGGATGCCGAAGTCTACAACAACTATCCCACCACCGGTGTCAAGGTCGGTGATTCTGCTGCCAACATCGAGGGCATCCAGAAGACCGGCGACAACTCCCTGCGCGTTGTCATGACCACCGTCGACGCTACCTCCATCTATCAGCTGAGCCTGTCCGTTGCTCCCATGCACTACTACGGCGAGGAGTCCAAGTACGACTACGCCAACAACATGTTCGGCTTTGAGAAGGGCGACCTGTCTCATGTCCGTTCCGTCACCACCGTTCCCATGGGCGCCGGCCCCTACCAGTTCATCAAGTTCGAAAACGGCGTTGTCAACTTCGAGCGTAACGAGAACTACTATCAGGGCTGCCCCAAGATCAAGTACGTCAACTTCATGGAGACCCAGGAAGCCGATAAGCTGAACGGCGTCGTCACCGGCACCATCGACGTTACCGATCCTTCCTTCACCACCGACATCGTCAAGGCCATCCAGCAGGCCAACGGCGGCGAGCTGAACGGCTCCAAGATCACCGTCAACACCGTTGACAACCTGGGCTACGGCTACATCGGTATCGCCGCTGACAACGTCCGCGTTGGCGAAGAGTCCGGTTCCGAGGCTTCCAAGAACCTGCGTAAGGCTTTCGCCACCCTGTTCTCCGTCTACCGTGACGTGGCTGTCGACTCCTACTACGGCGAGCGCGCTTCCGTCATCAACTACCCCATCTCCAACACCTCCTGGGCTGCTCCCCAGTCCACCGACGACGGCTATGAGGTCGCTTTCTCCACCGACGTCAACGGCGATCCCATCTACACCTCTGACATGACCGCCGAGGACAAGTACGCTGCCGCTCTGCAGGCTGCTCTGGGCTACTTCGAGGCCGCCGGCTACACCGTCGCTGACGGCAAGCTGACCGCTGCTCCCGAAGGCGCTTCTCTGGAGTACGAGCTGCAGATCCCCGGCGACGGCGCCGGTGACCACCCCGTCTTTATGACCGTCACCCTGGCTTCCGACGCTCTGCAGACCATCGGCATGAACCTGATCGTCACCGACCTGTCCAACAGCTCTGACCTGTGGACCGCTCTGGATGCCGTTCAGTGCGACATGTGGGCTGCCGCTTGGGGCGCCACTGTTGACCCCGATATGTTCCAGATCTACCACAGCTCCAACATGGTTGGCCTGCCCGGCGCTACCGGCTCCAACCACTACCGCATCGCTGACGCCGAGCTGGATCAGCTGATCATGGAAGCCCGCGCTTCTACCGATCAGTCCTTCCGTAAGCCCATGTACAAGGAGTGCCTGGACATCATCCTGGATTGGGCCGTTGAGATCCCCACCTATCAGCGTCAGAACGCTATCATCTTCTCCACCGAGCGCGTGAACATGGAGACTATCACTCCCGATATCACCACCTTCTACGGCTGGATGGCTGAAGTTCAGAACATGGAGATGAACTAAGCGATCACCGCTTGTTCCATCCTTATCTGAAAATCAAATGACCCGGCATTTGACCCGCGGCCTTCGGGCCGCGGGTTGGATGCCCTGTACTGCATATCAAGTAACGGTCCCGTCAAGGTTCTGTGAGGGGGGGCCGTTGCTTGATATGCAGTGGGGTTTTTCCGAGATTTTTGAGTTTCGGCTCTTCCCCGATGCGAAAAATTAGAAACGGAGGGTAACTCGTGCCAAAATACATTCTGAAACGCGTGCTGCAGTCGATTTTGATTCTGCTCCTGGTGGGTCTGATCATCTACGGTCTGCTGCGCTGCCTGCCTACTTCCTACATTGAAAACATGGCCCGCCAGCTCTCCACTCAGCCCGGCTCCAAGAGCTTTGATGAGTGGATGGCGCAGCTGGAGGCCTCCTACGGCCTGGACAAGGGTGTCATCCCCGGTTATCTGGGCTGGCTGAAGAACGCGGTCCGCTTTGAGTTCGGCGACAGCTGGGTGTGGACCATGCCCGTTCTGGAGAAGTTCCAGAAGACCGTGGGTCTGTCCTTTATCATGGGCGCCATCGCTTTCGTTCTGGAACTGCTCATCGCGATCCCCCTGGGCGTTATCGCCGCTACCAAGCAGTACTCCAAGACCGACTACACCATCTCTATCGTGGCGCTGGCCGGTATCTCGCTGCCCACCTTCTTCTTTGCCTCTCTGCTCAAGCTGCTGTTCTCCGTCAAGCTGGGCTGGTTCGACCTGTACGGTCTGGTGGGCCGTAACTACGAGCAGCTGACCCCCTGGGGCCAGTTCCTGGACAAGGCCAACCATCTGGTCATGCCCGTCATGGTGCTGACCGTGCTGAGCATCGGCGGTCTGATGCGTTACACCCGTACCAATATGCTGGAGGTGCTCAACGCTGACTATATCCGTACCGCCCGCGCCAAGGGCCTCAGCGAGGGCAAGGTCATCTATCACCACGCCTTCCGCAACACCCTGATCCCCATCGTCACCATCGTCGGCGGCTCTCTGCCCGGTCTGTTCTCCGGTGCTCTGATCACCGAGACCCTGTTTGCCATCCCCGGCATCGGCTACGCCTCCTATCACTCCATGATCGGCGGCGATATCCCCTTCTCCATGTTCTACCTGACCTTCCTGTCGGTGCTGACCCTGACCGGTAACCTGCTGTCCGACATCCTGTACGCCGTGGTCGATCCTCGCGTACGCATCGCTTAAGAAAGGAGGCGCTTTCATGTCTGAAGAAAAGAATCTGAATCCCCAGCAGGAGGGCACCTCCAAAGAGCAGTACTCCCTGAACGACGACCGCCGCGTCAAGGTCCTGTCCCCCGGCGCCATGGTCGCCAAGCGCTTCTTCCGTAACGGCGTGGCCGTTTTCGGTATGATCGTCCTGATCGCCATGTTCCTGTTCTCCTTCGTGGGCGGCGTAATCAGCCCCTACGCCGAGGACGAGAAGTTCTACACCACCGAGTATCAGCTGAAGGAATACGCCGGTGTTACCAAGAACGAAGAGCTGCGCTTTGCCGTCGCTGACGGTCAGGAGTTCGGCGGCGCCGTCCAGGCAAAGACCGTTCTGGCCATCAAGCAGAACGCCGCCTCCTTCGTCTACCGTGATGTGACCTATGACGTCACCAAGGAAGGCGAAAACATCCACAGCGTTTCCCAGGGCGGCACCGTCATCGGTATCGCTTACAAGGATATCGTCAGCATGACCGTCGAGGGCGCCGAGATCTCCTTTGATTTCCGCCTGAACGCACTGAAGGCTTACGCCAACGGCGAAAGCGGCTTCCAGGCCGACGGCCAGTCCTTCCAGATGGATGACAACACCGTTCTGGCCGCCGACGGCAGCGAAGTGGCTTTCATCAGCCAGTACGTTGTTCAGTCCGTCATGCCCGACATCTTCCTGACCCGTGACTTCAAGGAATCCGCCATTGCCGCCGTTGAGTCCGGCAATGCCGAGTTCAAGTACACCTCCGCTGAAGGCGAGCACGACTACACCATCGCCTACGATCCCACCGCCAAGGTGTGGTCCATCCAGCAGGAGACCGAGACCTACGTGTTCGACGCCTATTCTTATCCCTCCAAGGAGCATCCTCTGGGTACCGATAAGAACGGTATGGACATGCTGACCCGTCTGATGTACGGCGGCCGTGTCTCTCTGGTCATCGGCTTCATCGTCGTTGCCATCTCCGCCTTCCTGGGCGTTGTCATGGGCGGCGTGGCCGGTTACTTCGGCGGCTGGATCGACAACCTGATCATGCGTGCCGTCGACGTGTTCTACTGCATCCCCTCTACCCCCATTCTGATCATCCTGGGCGCCACCATGGACGCCATGCGTGTGGATCCCACCATCCGAATGCTGTACCTGATGCTCATCCTGGGCTTCCTTGGCTGGGCCGGTATCGCCCGTATGGTCCGCGGCCAGATCCTGTCTCTCCGTGAGCAGGAGTTCATGACCGCCACCGAGGCCTGCGGCATCAGCGTTTCCCGCCGGATCTTCCGCCACCTGATCCCCAACGTCATTCCCCAGCTGATCGTCACCTGTACCATGAGCCTGGGCTCCACCATCCTGACCGAGGCTACCCTGTCCTTCCTGGGTCTGGGTGTTAAGTTCCCCTTCGCTTCCTGGGGCAACATCATCAATGACGTTAACAACACCTACGTTCTGACCAACTACTGGTTTATCTGGATCCCCGCAGGCGTCTGTCTGCTGATGACCGTCCTGGCCTTCAACCTGGTGGGCGACGGTCTGCGCGACGCCTTCGACCCCAGAATGAAGCGCTAAGAAAGGAGGAACCATCATGGCTAAAGCAAAAAAGGAAGGTTATCTTTCTTCCAAGGAGTCTCGCCGGATCTCCCGCGAGAACCGAAAGATCACCAACGAATACGAAAAGAAGCGTAAGCGTAAAAACGTGCCCGAGACCGAGTATCTCACCGAGATGCGCGATCCCAACAACGCCGTTGAGTTCGACAACCTGCACACCTACTTCTTCACCGATGCCGGTACTGTCAAGTCCGTGGATGGCGTCTCCTTCGAGGTGCCCATCGGCAAGACCGTCGGCGTGGTCGGCGAGTCCGGCTGCGGCAAGTCCGTTACCAGCCTGTCCCTGATGCAGCTGCTGCAGCGTCCCCAGGGACAGATCGTGGACGGCGCCATCCGCCTGAACATGGGCGACAAGGCCTATGACATCACCAAGATGCCCAACGAAAAGATGATGGGCATCCGCGGCAACTACGTCTCCATGATCTTCCAGGAGCCCATGACCGCCCTGAACCCCGTTTTCCGTATCGGTGATCAGGTCAACGAGGTCATTGAGTTGCATGACGGCGCCGGCAAGTCCAAGGAGGACATCAAGGCCCGTACCATCGAGCTGCTGGAGATGGTCGGTATCGCCAACAGCGAGGGCGTCTATAAGATGTATCCCCACGAGCTGTCCGGCGGTATGCGCCAGCGTGTCATGATCGCCATGGCTCTGGCCTGCAACCCCCGTATCATCATCGCTGACGAGCCCACCACCGCTCTGGACGTTACCATCCAGGCCCAGGTGCTGGATCTGCTGCGCAACCTGAAGGATAAGATCAACTCCTCCATCATGTTCATCACCCACGACCTGGGCGTTATCGCCGAGATGGCCGACTACGTGGTGGTCATGTATGCCGGCCGTGTCATCGAAAAGGGCACCGCCGAAGAGATCTTTGCCCATCCCGCTCACCCCTATACCATCGGCCTGATGGCCTCCAAGCCCGTTGTCGGCAAGCAGGTGGACAAGCTGTACTCCATCCCCGGCAAGGTGCCCAACCCCATCAATATGCCCAACTACTGCTATTTCAAGGACCGCTGCGAAATGTGCGTGGAAAAGTGTGACGGCGCTTACCCCTGCGAGGTCAGCCTGTCCCCCACCCACAAGGTCAGCTGCTACCGCTACTATGACAAGAAGGAGGAGAACTAAATGTCTGATATCGTGAAAGACAAGAGCACCGCTCCCGAATACGATCCTCAGTACATCCTCCAGGTCAAGGATCTGAAGAAGCACTTCCCCATCAAGGGCGGCATGATCTCCCACACCGTGGGCCACGTCAAGGCCGTGGACGGCGTCACCTTCAACCTGAAGCGCGGCACCACCATGGGTCTGGTCGGTGAGTCCGGCTGCGGCAAGACCACCGCCGGCCGTACCATCCTGCGTCTGGCCGGCGAAAAGACCGACGGCCACGTGCTGTTCAACGGCAGAGAGGTCTACGATATGTCCGCCAAGGAAATGCGCGACCTGCGCACCAAGATGCAGATCATCTTCCAGGATCCCTTCTCCTCTCTGTCTCCCCGTCTGCCCGTCGGTGAGATCATCGGCGAGGCCGTCCGTGAGCACAATCTGGTGCCCAAGGATCAGTTCGACGCCTACATCGATAAGATCATGGACAACTGCGGCCTGCAGCCCTTCCACAAGGACCGTTATCCCCACGAGTTCTCCGGCGGCCAGCGTCAGCGTATCTGCATCGCCCGCGCTCTGGCCCTGAACCCCGAGTTCGTGGTGTGCGACGAGCCCGTTTCCGCTCTGGACGTTTCTATCCAGGCCCAGATCATCAACCTGCTGAAGGATCTGCAGAAGGAATACAACCTGACCTACCTGTTCATCTCCCACGACCTGTCTGTCGTTGAGCACATCTCCGACACCGTGGGTGTCATGTATCTGGGCAGCCTGGTGGAATACGGCGAGACCGCCGACATCTTCCGCAATCCTCTGCATCCCTACACCAAGGCTCTGTTCTCCGCCATTCCCGTGCCCGATCCCACCGTCAAGATGGAGCGTATCGTGCTGGAAGGTTCTATCCCCTCTCCCGCCAATCCTCCCTCCGGCTGCAAGTTCCACACTCGCTGCCCCAACTGCATGGAGATCTGCAAGTCCGAGCTGCCTCCCCAGCGTGAGATCGAGCTCGGCCACTATGTGGTCTGCCACCTGTACGATAACCAGTAATGGCACGGAAAGATCGTGTCTACGAGGACGACGACGGCCGCACCATTGCCGATATGAGCGACCTCAGCCGTCCCGGTATGCTGGGTGGGTTCCGCAAGGTCCAGCGGCCTGCGGCGCCCCAGCCTGAAGAACCCCAGCGGGATGAGCCCTGGCGTGAAGCCGAGCCCCTCATGACCCCCGAAGAGCGCCGTTGGTACGTCCTCGGCGCCCTGAAGGCCGCCATTCTCATCGGCCTGGCCTTTATCGTCGGTCTGGGTCTGGTGGTCCTGCTGTTTGTCGCAGGCGCAAACATGGCATAAAAAAAGAACCTCCCTCGGGAGGTTCTTTTCTTTTTTACGCAAACAACGGTGTGGAGAAATAGCGCTCTGCCGTGTCGGGCAGGACGGTGACCACCGTTTTGCCCGGGCCAAGCTTCTTGGCCAGCCGCAGCGCGGCGGCCACGTTGGTACCGGAGGAAATGCCGCACATCAGGCCTTCCTTGCGGGCCAGATCGCGGGCGGTCTGCAGCGCCTCTTCGTCGGAAATGATGCAGATGTCCTCGTAAATGCCGCGGTTGAGGTTTTCGGGAATGAGGCCGTCACCGATGCCCATCTGCAGATGGGTGCCCACGGTGCCGCCCGCCAGAATGGCGGCGTTCTCCGGCTCCACCGCCCAAATGGTCATATGGGGGTTCAGGGCCTTCAGGGTCTCGCCGATGCCGGTGATGGTGCCGCCGGTGCCGATGCCCGAGCAGAAGCCGTCAATGGGGCCGGCCACCTGCTCCAGGATCTCCAGACCGGTCTGGTGCCGGTGGATCAGGGGGTTGGCAGGGTTGCTGAACTGCTGGGGCACGAAAACGTTGGGCTCTTCCCGCTCCATCTTCAGCGCCAGCTGCAGACATTCTTCAATGGCGTCGCCGATATTGCCGGCGTCGTGGACCAGCACCACTTCCGCGCCGTAGTGCTGCATGAGCTTTCTGCGCTCAATGCTCACCGAGTCGGGCATGATGATGCGGACCTTATAGCCGCACACCGCGCCGATCAGCGCCAGACCGATGCCCTGGTTGCCCGAGGTGGGCTCTACGATAACGGTGTCGGGGCCGATCTTGCCCTCTTTCTGTGCCGTCAGGATCATATGATAAGCCACACGGGTCTTGATGGAGCCGCCCACGTTGAGGCCCTCGAACTTCACCAGCACCTGAGCGCTGTCCTCGGGCACCATACGGTTCAGGCGGATCAGCGGCGTTCTGCCCATGGCTTCCAGTACGTTATTGCAAATCATAATGGGATTCCTCCTCCCTCTTTTAGCATGGTAGCACAAAAAAGCGTCCCATGCAAGCCGAAAAAGAAAAAAGTGCGGCAAACTTGCCGCGCCAACATTTATATTGTACTGCTTTCTGGCCCTCCCGTCAATGCCTTTCGCGTCAGTTTTCGTGCATTTTGATGCATTTCTGTGTTTTGCACAACCCTCCGTCCGTTATTTTATACAGTTTTCCGTCTTGAAAACCTCATCCTGCTGTGCTATAGTATAGTCACAAGGAAGGATGATACCAATGTACTAAACAAACCGCACGACAAGCCTTCATACTTTAGATCACACTCCGACATAGAGGTTCTCTCACTTAACGAGAGTTGAAATAGATTGAAATGCTGTGATGTTTCGGATGGATCAACAAGATTGAACGGTAAGTCGATTCTACGAAAGAGAGGTTAAATTGATGTTAGATACCAAGAATTTTATGAACTGACCCTTGCTTGATGTAGGTGAAAGATGCATCATTCAGGGGTCAGTTCTTTTTTTATGTCCGCCCGCAGGGGCGTTTTTTCTTTTGTCCGGAGGCTGTTTTGCCTGCGGCTTTTTTCTTGTAATTTTGCCGAAAAAGTGCTACCATAAAGGCAGAAAGGAGCGATGTTCATGGATCTCAATCAACGCCTGACCGATCTGCTCCGCGGTATGGGTGCCGATCTGGTGGGCTTTGGCGATGTGGCCGGGCTTGCGCCCGACGGCTATCAAACCGCTGTGGTGGCGGCCATTGCCCTGCCGCCCCATATCATCGACGACATCCCCGTGGGCCCCACCCCGGCCTATCTGGAAACCTACGGTGACTACAACCGCCGTCTGGATGAGATGAGCGACGCCGCCGCTGCCCTGTTGGAGCAGGAAGGCTACCGCACCCTGTCCATGAACCGGGAGCACGCCCCCTGGAGCCGGGAGACCATGGCCTCCCCCTTCCCCCACAAGACTTCGGCCACCCGGGCCGGTCTGGGCTGGATCGGCAAATGCGCCCTGCTGGTGACCCCGGAATACGGCTCGGCGGTGCGCCTCACCGTCACCCTCACCGACGCGCCCCTGGAGGTGGCACAGCCCATCACCCAGTCCCGCTGCGGCGACTGTACCGCCTGTATGGAGGCCTGTCCCGGCCACGCGGTACGGGGCGCCCTTTGGCAGGCCGGTCTGCCCCGGGAAGCGATGGTGGATATCCCGGCCTGTGACAAAACCGCCGGCGACTGTTCCGAAAAGACCCTCGGCAAGCGCACCACCATCTGCGGCCGCTGTTTTGCCGCCTGTCCCTATACCAAAGCTTATGTAGCACGGATCCGCCAGACCCGTTGAAAAGAGAGGAGAACATCTATGCTGAAACGAATCCTGTCCGCCCTTTTGTGCGCCATCCTGTTGAGTCAGGGCTGTATGGCCCTCGCCTATGACGGCACCGAATACGACGGCCCCATCGTCACCCCCGCCGACGCCCCCAGCGCGCCCTATGTAAACTTTGCCCTGATGTACGAAGAGACCACCGGTACCGTGATGTTCTCCAAGATGTCCGACCGCACCAATGCCCCCGCCAGTATGACCAAGGTCATGACCGCCCTGCTGGTGCTGGAGCACAACCCCACCCTGGAGGGTTCCACCGTGGTGCCCCCCGAGGCCGTGTCCGAAAAGTACTGCTACTGGATGGACAGCGTCCATCTGGAGTCCGGCGAGGAAATCACCATCCGTGACCTGATGAACTATCTGCTGATTCCCTCCGGCAACGAGGCCGGCACTACCTTGGCCGCCTATGTGGCCGGTGATATCGACACCTTTATCCAGATGATGAACGACCGCGCCAAGGAACTGGGCATGACCAAAACCCACTATGAGGATCCCCACGGTCTGTCTGAGCAGAACCGCATCACCTGCGAGGATATGATGATCCTGGCCCGGGAAGCTATGAAGCACGAGGAGTTCCGCAATATCGTCAGCAAGACCGACGGCATCCTGCCTGTTTCCAACAAGCGCATCAAGGCCTACCGCTACACCACCACCAACCGCGTTATGCTTCCCCGCAACATCCCCGAATATGAAAACGAGTTCAAGGATGATATCGTGGGCATCAAGACCGGCTACATCGGCGTCGCCGGCTACAATCTGGCCTGCTGTATGGAATACGATGAAGAAGATATGACCGTCTATTCGGTGGTCATGCAGGGCCGCTCGGTCAACGACCGTCTGGGCAGCCATCTGGAGACCATCAACCTCATGCGCTGGGCCCGTACCTTCCACAAGGAGACCGTCCCTGCCGGTGAGCGCGTCACCGCCGCCTCCACCGCGGGCAGCCGGGAACCCAACGTCCAGCTGGCCACCGCCACCGAGGCCGTCATGCTGACCCAGACCAACCTGCAGCGTGAGATCATCCTCAACACTCTGGACCGCAAGGTCAACGCCGGCGATGTGCTGGGCACCCTGAAGCTCACCGACGATTTCGGCAACGTGAAGGAGATCGAGCTGGTGGCCATGGCCGACGCCGCCACCGACAACACCCGGGAATATGTGATCCTGTCTGCCCTCAGTCTGGGAAGCCTCGCCGTCTGCGCGGTGGCTGCCACCTTTCTGAGACGGAAGCGTGCCTAAACGACATACAAAAAACG
>JAFYPP010000071.1 GCA_017559995.1 Clostridia bacterium
ACTTGACGGTGCCGTCAACCAGAGCAAACAGAGTGTCATCGCTGCCGATACCGACATTGACACCGGGATGGATGTGAGTGCCTCTCTGGCGGACCAGGATGTTGCCGGCCAGAACGAACTGACCGTCAGCACGCTTCACGCCCAGGCGCTTAGCCTCGGAATCACGACCGTTCTTGGTAGAACCGCCGCCCTTGTGGTGAGCGAAAAACTGAATACCAATCTTCAGCATGGTGTTACACCTCCAAAACTTCGATATAATCTTCGTACTCTTCCCGCAGGCTGATCAGAGTCAGCATCATGCCGGAGAGGACAGCCTGAACGGTTTCCTCTTCGTCGCAGGAAGTGGGGAGGGTCAGAGTGATGCGGGCATCTTCCTCTTTGACCCGGACCTTGGCTTTGGCGCCGCACACATCGTTGATGGTGGCCTCAGCCATGGTAACAAGCGCGGTGATGGCGGCGCAGACGATGTCCTCGCCTTTTTCCGCGTAACCGCTGTGTCCGGAGACGGAGAATCCTGTGATTCTGTCACCGTCCATAAAAAATTCGCATCTAGTCATAATTACAGAGCGATCTTGGTGATCTCCACCTTGGTGTAGGGCTGACGATGGCCCTGCTTCTTCTTCTCGTTCTTCTTGGCCTTGTACTTGAAGACAGTGATCTTCTTAGCCTTGCCGTTCTTGACGACCTTAGCCTCGACGGAAGCACCCTCAACCACAGGAGCGCCGATCTTGGAGTTCTCACCGTCCAGCACAGCCAGGACCTGCTCGAACTTCACGGTAGCCTCAGCCTCAGCCTCCAGCTTCTCGATGTACAGGACATCACCCTCGGAGACAGTGTACTGCTTGCCACCGGTCACGATAATAGCTTTCATTTCTTTTTCACCTACTTTTAATATGCAGACTCGCTCTAAAGGCGGGCGCGTTTTTGGCGCACCAACTTAAGCCCATTCAATGCGGCTGGACCATTTTACCACCCAAATCTGCAAAAGTCAAGAACTTTTCACAATAATTTCCGGGGAAAAGCAATGTTTTGCCTGCGATTTTGTGATTTCGCCGTTGCGTGGGGGATTATCTTGCGTTGACACGGGGGATCAGCAGCACCGGACTTTTGCCTGCGCATGGAATTTCACCGAAGATGGCCTGCACGAAGGCATCCATGGATTCCCGGCTGGCGCTGTAGGCGTTGATGAAGGTGGGGGCGTTTTCCATGGTATCGTAGTGGACATAGGGATAGCCGAAGGACACGCCGATGCTCTTTTCCTTGCCGTGATTAAAGGCATGGTAGAAGGTGTGGCACTCGTCGCCGAACAGCCGCAAGGCGCCGGCCGGCGCGTGCATGCCCACATAGGCGGCGTAGATGATCAGATCGTTCTCATCGGAAATTGCTTTCAGCTCCGCAGAATTTTTCAGCCGCCGCTGCAAATGGACCTGAATGCCCCGATTTTCCAGAGCCAGCTTCAGATTGTTGATGCTGGACATGAACCAATCGGCGTGGGTGGACACGATGATCGCCGCCTTTTTGACGGTTTCCGCCTTTATGGGCAGCAACTGCTGCCGGTCACGGACCAGGGTCATGCTCCGCCGGGCGATCTGGGCGCTGATGCCCTTGGTTTCGGGGGCGATCTGCTCCAGCGTGTAGGGAAGAACGCCGTAGTCATCCCGGAACATGCCCAGCTTTTCCTTCATGTCCAGCACACGCTGACAGGCATCGTCAATACGGCTTTCGGCAATCCGTCCGTCCAGCACCGCCTGCTCGATCAGCACATCGGATTGGAGCTTGGAGCCCAGGATGATGTCGTTGCCGGCGTTGACCAGTTCCACGATCAGCTCCTCGTAGGGCATCAGGGAATACAGACCTGCCATGGTGATGCCGTCGGTGATGACAACGCCCTGGAAGCCCATCTGCCCCTTCAATAGATCCGTGATGACCTTTTTGGAGATGGTGGAGGGGATGTAGCGGCCACCGATCATGGTGTCATCCACCGCCGGGAAGGATTGGTGACCGATCATAACGGAGTACGCGCCGTCGTCAAACAGCTCCTGGTATACCCGGCCCTGTTCGCTCCACCAGGTTTCCAGACTGTCATCGCAGCAGGGACTGGTAAAGTGGGGATCTCTGGCTTCGATGCGGCCCTCGCTGGGGAAGTGCTTCAGCGTGGCGGCAACACCCTCGTCCTGCATGCCCCGGACATAGGCCTTGGTCAGCCGAATGGTGCGCTCCACATCATCGATGGCAAAGGTGCGCATGCTGGCGGTGCTGTTCCGGTTGCCTAAGTCCACTACCGGCGCCCAGCGCCAGTTGACACCGGCGCAGCGCAGCTCCCGGGCGAGGGAGGCACCCAGCTGATAGGTCAGCTCCTCGGAGTCGGCGGCGCCGATGGCGTTGGCGTTGACAATGGTGGACATGCCCTCAAATACGGTGGCGCCGCCTACGGTGTAGTCGCCGGCCACCAGCGGGGGGATCCTGATGTAGCTGCCCAAACCCTCCATAAATTTCTTATAGAGAACAGGGGGCACTTTGGCTCTGCCTAGGGTAAAGAGGTTGCCCTCCACCGCGTTTTCCTCCCGGTCCACGGGGACGTAGTACCTGGGATCGGCGTAAAACACACCGGTGTGCTCACCGCGGAGGGTGCCGAACTGCCCATCCGCGTAGCGGGCGTGTACTTGCGCCATTTCCTCGTCCGTAAAGGCCCGTCCCGGCCCTCTTCTGCCAAATACATCCCACTGATTGGGGCAAAGCATCTGCCCGATTTTTTCATGCAAAGTCATTTCGGAAAGCAAGGGTTTCTTCATAGCTGTCCCTCCTTCAATGTATGCATTTATTTTACCGCAGAGCGTGTGGGAAAGCAATCCTTCTTTTGTGGATTGCACTTGTCATTCTGAGCGAGCGCAGCGAGTCGAAGAATCTGTCCTTGCAGTAGGGGAGGGTCTTGACCCTCCCTTGAGGGATTGGTGAAAAGATGGGGTGGAGACAACAGGACTCGATTCAATCAAGGAGCGGCTCCGTCAAGCCGTCGCCGGCGGCGCTCATCCGCGCCGCATTTAGATGGGTTCGAGTCCTGTTGCGCCACAAAAGAAAAAGAAAAGACCACCCGTTGGGTGGTCTTTCTTTTTCTGGTGGAG
>JAFYPP010000008.1 GCA_017559995.1 Clostridia bacterium
GCTGCGGGAGCGGGGGCCGCGGGGGCCAGCGCCTCGTACTCGTCCACCAGCATGGCGGAGGTCTCTTCCACCTCTACCTCATAAACCTTATTGTTCAGCGTTACTTTATATCTCATTTGTCCTTGACCTCCCGGATGGATTTGAACCGCAGCTGGTTCAGGGGTTTGCCCAGACGATGGGCCACCACGGCCATGACCATGGCGGCTTCCCGCTCGGGCACGTCGTGCAGCAGGATGGTACCGGCGGTGCCTTTGGCCTCCTCCTTGGGTTCCTCGGGCACAGGCTGTGCGGGGGCGGCAGGGGCCTCCCGGACGGCAGGCTTGGCGGTCCCGGCGGTCATGACCTTACCCAGACCCATGACCACCGCCATCAGCAGGGCCAGGCCGAAAAACACCACGGCGTAACCCAGCAGCGCGGTGACGCCGGCCTCCAGAATGCCGATGCGGCCGGTGAGCAGTGTTGTCATATTCAACATAGCACCGCCTCCTTAGATCTCTTCGATGGTGTACTTCACGGCGCGCTCTTCCCGTGCCTTGCGGCGCTCCAGGAAGGCTTCGGCCACCTGGGGGAAGGCGGCGTAGGACAGCACGTCTTCTTCGGTCTTGGCCAGATCGCCGATCTCGGCCTTGTACTTTTCAAAGCCGGGCTCCAGCAGATCGGCAAAACGGCAGGTCACGGGCTGCTCGTCGCCCAGCACCTGCTTGCGCAGATCCTCGTCCACTTCGCCGGGGGCCTTGCCGTACTCGCCGCGGAGGTAGGCCTTGATCTCCTTGGAGACCATCTTATAGCGCTCGCCGGCCAGCACGTTGTTGGTGGCCTGGACGCCCACCATCTGGGAAGAGGGGGTGACCAGGGGCGGATAACCCAGATCCTTGCGGACGCGGGGCACTTCTTCCAGCACTTCCTGGAAGCGGTCCAGCTTGTTCTGGGCGGTGAGCTGGGCCACCAGATTGGACAGCATACCGCCGGGCACCTGATAGTTCAGGGCGTCGGGGTCGGTGCCCATGACGATGGGGTTCAGGGTGCCGTTCTTGATGAAGCTGTCGCGGACAGGCTTGAAGTAGTCGTTGATCTCCTTGAGGACGGTCTTGTCCAGACCGGTCTCCCAACCCATCTCCTCCAGCACGTAGTGCATGGTCTCCGTGGGGGGCTGGCTGGTACCGCCGGACAGGCAGGCGATGGCACAGTCGATGACGTCGGCGCCGGCCTCGGCGGCCTTCAGCAGGGTCATGGAACCCATGCCGGTGGTGCCGTGGGTGTGGACCACCACGGGCAGCTTGACGTTCTGCTTGAGGGCGGACACCAGGTCATAGGCCTCCTTGGGGCTCATGATGCCGGCCATGTCCTTAATGCAGATGGAGTGGCAGCCCATGGCCTCCAGACGCTTGCCCAGATCCACGAACATATCCAGGCTGTGGATGGGGCTGGTGGTGTAGCACAGGGTACCGGAAACGTGGGCGCCGGCCTTGATGGCCTCGTCCACGGCAACCTCGATGTTGCGCAGGTCGTTGAGGGCGTCAAAGATGCGGATGATATCGATGCCGCACTCCACGCTCTTGCGGATGAAGGCGCGAACGATGTCGTCGGGATAATGTTTATAACCCAGCAGGTTCTGGCCGCGCAGCAGCATCTGCAGCTTGGTGTTCTTCACGTGCTTGCGGATGGTGCGCAGACGCTGCCAGGGGTCTTCATCCAGATAGCGCAGGCAGCTGTCAAAGGTGGCGCCGCCCCAGCATTCCAGAGAGTAATAGCCGGCTTTGTCCATGGTCTCCAGAACGGGCAGGAAATCGGCGATGGGCATACGGGTAGCCATCAGAGACTGCTGACCGTCCCGCAATACCGTTTCGGTGATCTTGATTTTCATGTCACATTCCTCTTTTCTTGGAAATAGAAATTCTTCCCTGTCTAACATTGTAGCAAAATTTTGTGTATAGTGCAATAAAAGCACACAGAAAACCTTTATTTTTTACCGCTGCGCGAATTTCTTTTTAATTTCTTTTGCATTTTTGACTTTTTGTGCTATAGTATAAGGTGATTATTTTTGTACACCCTTGTTTTTCTTGTGATTTTCGCCAAAGGAGCGCCTTTGTTTTTATGAAAAAAGACGTAATCATCTCGATTCGCGGTCTGCAGGAGCAGGACGGCGAGACGGGCGATCCCATCACGCTGGTGACCCCCGGCCGTTATTACCGCAAAAACGACAGTTATTACATCAGTTATGAGGAATCGGAGCTCACCGGTCTCGCCGGTACCCGTACCACTCTGCGGGTGAAGTCCGACTTCGTCAAGCTGGTGCGCACCGGCCTGTACCCTTCCGAGCTGCAGTTTGAGCTGGGCAAGCGGCACATGTCCCTGTACCACACCGACTACGGCGACCTTTCCATCGTGGTCTCCACCAATCACATCCGGAACACCCTCACCGATGACGGCGGCGATCTGGACGTGCAGTACACCGTGGAGGTAGCCAACACCCCCGTGGGCGTCAATCATCTCTCTCTGACTATTAAAAACGCTGAAGAAGGAGCGATTTATCAATGAATCACATCCAAAATGCCATGACCCAGGCCGCCGAACTCATCCGGAAGGCCTATGACGCCGCCGTTCAGGCCGGCGAGCTGCCCGAGGCCGAAGTCCGTCCCGTTCAGATCGAGATCCCCAAGGATCTGCGCAACGGTGACTACGCCTCCGGTTTTGCCATGCAGAACGCCAAGGTCCTGCGCCAGAACCCCCGCAAGGTGGCCGAGATCCTGGTGGCCAAGATGGAGCTGGAAGGCACCTGCTTTGAAAGCGCCGAGATCGCCGGCCCCGGCTTCCTGAACCTGCGCCTGAGCCACAGCTGGTTTGAAAACGTGCTGAACAACATCGTGGAAGAGGGCGAAGCCTACGGCCGTACCCAGGCCGAAAAGCCCGAGAAGGTCATGGTGGAGTTCGTTTCCGCCAACCCCACCGGCCCCATGCACATGGGCAACGCCCGCGGCGGCGTGCTGGGTGACTGTCTGGCCGAGGTGCTGCACCGCGCCGGCAACCAGGTCACCCGTGAGTTCTATGTCAACGACGCCGGCAACCAGATCGACAAGTTCGCTTCCTCTCTGGATGCCCGTTACCGCCAGATCATCCTGGGTGAGGACGCCGTGGAGTTCCCCGAGAACGGCTATCACGGCAACGACATCAAGGAGCTGGCCAAGAAGTTCTTTGAGAAGAACGGCGACAGCTACCTGAACCGCCCCGAGAAGGAGCGCCACGAGGCACTGGCCCAGTTCGGTCTGGAGCACAACATCCCCGCCATGAAGGCCGACCTGCAGCGCTACCTGATCAACTACGATGTGTGGTTCTTCGAGAGCGAGCTGCACAACAGCGACTATGTGGCCGACACCGTGAAGAAGCTCACCGAGAACGGCCATACCTACGAGAAGGACGGCGCCCTGTGGCTGAACACCTCCTTCCTGCTGGAGCAGATGTACCGCAAGGAGGGCAAGACCTCCGAGGACATCGAAAAGCTGGAGCTGAAGGATGACGTTCTGCGCCGCGCCAACGGTTTCTACACCTACTTCGCCGCCGACATCGCCTATCACCGCAACAAGTTCGAGGTCCGCGGCTTTGACCGTGTCATCAACATCTGGGGCGCCGACCACCACGGCCATGTGGCCCGCCTGAAGTGCGCGCTGGACGCTCTGGGTCTGGACGGCACCAACCGTCTGGAGATCGTGCTGATGCAGCTGGTGCAGCTGGTCCGTGACGGTCAGCCCGTCCGTATGTCCAAGCGTACCGGCAACGCCATCGCCCTGCACGACCTGCTGGACGAGGTCAGCGTGGACGCCGCCCGCTTCTTCTTCAACTCCCGCCACTCCGCCTCTCCCATCGAGTTCGACCTGGGTCTGGCCGTGCGCAACGACAGCGAGAACCCCGTGTACTACGTCCAGTACGCCCACGCCCGTATCAAGTCCATCCTGAAGGCCCTGGCCCAGGACAACATCCCCACCGACGTCAAGTCCGCCGACCTGTCCCTGCTGGTGGAGGGTGCCGAGCTTGATCTGATCCGCGACCTGAGCCGTCTGCCCGAGGAGATCCGTCTGGCCGCCGTTCAGCGTGACCCCAGCCGTCTGAACCGCTACGCTACCCAGGTGGCTACCGCCTTCCACAAGTTCTACACCGAGTGCCGCATCAAGGACGCCGCTCCCGCTCTGCGTGAGGCCCGCATCCTGCTGAGCTGCTGCACCGCCGCGGTCATCGAAAACGCCCTGTCCTGCTTCGGCGTTTCCGCACCCGATCATATGTAATCGACGCCGGGGAAAGCACCGCTTTCCCCGGTTTTTTCTCCCCTTTGGAAAGGAGTTCCCATGAAACGACGCATTCTCGCCCTGCTGTTGGCGGTCATTCTGCTGTTTTCCGCCGCTCCCACCGCCTTTGCAGGCTACACGCCCCAGAACCAGCTGGAGCTTTTGTACGAAGTGGACGGCATCATCCGCAAAGAGGGACTGGAAAGCTCCCCGGCCGACCAGCCGCTGAAGCGGGCGGTGTCCACCCTTCTGGGCGGTGAACACACCGACGACGCTCTGCTGGCGCTGCTGGAGGCCGATCCCACCCTCTACGAGCAGCTGCTGTCCGCCATGCTGTCCGGCTATGACCGATACACCATGTACCTGCCTGCCGGCACCTACAGCGCCGTGTACCAGCCCGAGACCAATTACGTGGGCGTGGGCGTCACCCTTCTGGCCCACCCCGACGGCGCGCAGGTCACCGACGTCAACCTGATGGGTTCGGCGGCCGCTGCCGGCATCCGCCCCGGTGACATACTCACCCACGCCGACGGCACACCGCTGGCCGGCATGGACGTTTCCGCCATTTCCGATCTGCTGCGCGGCCCGGAGGGCACTTCGGTGGCCGTCACCCTGTCCCGTGACGGCGCTGTTCAAACGGTCACGCTGCAGCGCACCACCCTCGGTCAGCTGAATTATTCCTGCGCGCCGCTGAGCGACAAAATCTTTTACATGAAGTGGAGCCGCATCGACGACGACGGCAGCTATATGCTGTTCCGTATGCACCTGAACCAGCTGGTGAAGGACGGCTTCGAAAGCGTCATTCTGGACCTGCGGGGCAATCCCGGCGGCAGCCTGGACCTGGCCTTTCATATCGCTTCGGACTTTTTCACCGAAAAGACGGTGTTTTTCCGTACGGTGGAGCGCCATCCCCGTAAGGAGGGCGAGCTGATGACCCGATACATCACCGCCCAGGGTGACGGCGTCAGCATCCCCAACCTGTTCGTGCTGGTGGACGGTGATTCGGCCTCGGCGGCGGAGATCATCGCCTGCGGCCTGCGGGAAGGTCTGGGCGCCACCGTCATCGGCCAGAACACCTTTGGCAAGGCCCGTGCCCAGCAGCACTACATCCTCAACACCGACGCCGGCATCGTGCTGACCATCATGCAGCTGCTGCCGCTGGAGGGCGAAGATTATCAGGATGTGGGCCTGACCCCCGACGTGAAGGTGGAAAACCACCTCCGCCGGACGACGGCGGACATCACCGTCCCCACCGACGTTGCACTGGCGCCCTACAGCTGCTCGGACAACGGCGAGGCCCTCAACCGGGCGCTGGTGGAGCTGGGCCTGCTGGAGCGGCTGCCGGAAAAGCCCTATCAGGTGGGCGATGACACCCTGTACGCCATCGACCGGCTGCAGGCGGTCTATCAGCTGCCCGACACCCACCCCGGTGTGGGCATCCCTTCCCTGCTGCTGGTAAACCGTCTGCTGGAGCAGCAGCGGGCGGGCCTGTATGAGCAGGACGCACAGCTGGACACCGCCATCCGGATGGCCGGTGAAAGGCTGAACGCCCGGTAAAAAACGCAAAAAAGCGGCTCGAAAGAGCCGCTTTTCCTTTTCTTTATTCTGCGGGTCGCAGATCGACCGATGATCCGGCTGTAACGATGCCCGTACAGCGTTTGTATCCGCCTTCTGCAGCTTGAGGGTGACGCTTTTCTCAAATCAGCCCTCGTAATGGTAGATGCGGCCGCACCGGGGACAGGCCAGCTTGGGCGAGCCGATGAACTTCAGCGGAGCCACCGACTTGCCGCAGTAGGGGCAGCGGAGCTTTTTGAAGCGGATGGCCTGGGAGATCACCAGCAGCACCGCCGCCACGCCGAACCACAGGGGTTCCCGGTGGGTCTGTTCCATGGCGCTGTAGGCCGCCGCAAGCACGCCGCTGACGGCACCTGCCAAAAAGGCCATGGAGACCCAGGCCCATTTGGTGCCCAGAGTCTTTTCCTGATTGAGGAAGGGATCGGGGATGGGCTCGCACTTGACGGGCTTGCCGCCCTCAAAGGCCACCGACCAGCCGTGGCCGGGCTCGCTCTGCCATTCCAGACGTCCTGCCATGCTGTCGGGGAACAGATCGGTCATGATGGCCGCCATAACGCCGCCGCTGACCACCAGAACGGTATCCCGTCCGTCCTCCAGCAGGCCGGCAAAGGCAGGCCGCACCCGGTTGGCCACATCCTCGCCGCTTTCGCCGCCGGGGCAGCGGTTGCGGGCGGTATTGCCGCTCTGCCACAGCTGATAGTCGGCACGCTCCTTCAGCTGGGCGTAGCTCTGCAGTTCAAAAACGCCGTAGTCGATCTCCCGGAAGTCGGGCATCTGCTCATGCTTGGCCTTGCCGTAAAGGGCCTCCAGAGTCTGTTCGGTGCGCTGGGTGCCGTCGGTGACGACACGGCAGCCTTCCACCGAAGGATATCCGCCCACGGCCAGCTTGTGCAGCTCGTCCAGACCCTCGGGGCAGAGGGGCAGATCGGACTTGCCGCAGTACAGGTTCTGTTTATCGGCCAGAGTGGCGCCGTGACGGATGATATGAATTCGCTGCATAACGTTGACCTCCCGGAAATACGGTTTTGCGGTTATTTTGATGATACCACATTTTTTCCCGCCGCGCTACTTGTATTTGCAAGCTTTTTCCAGTACAATGAAGCCGATGTGTAAAAAGACAAGGAGGTCATTTTATGATCCGTTTTGATTGCGACTATCTGGAGGGCGCCCATCCTGCCATTCTGCAGCGTATGCTGGAGACCAACATGGACCAGACCATCGGTTACGGCGAAGATCCCTACTGTGCCGCCGCCGCCGAAAAGGTCCGCAAGGCCTGCGGCACCCCCAACGCCGCCGTGCATTTTCTGGTGGGCGGCACCCAGACCAACACCACCGTTATCTATTCCATCCTGCGTCCCCACGAGGGCGTGCTGGCCGTCACCACCGGCCACATCAACTGCCACGAGGTCAACGCCATCGAAGGCACCGGCCACAAGGTCCTGGCCATCCCCGGCGAAGACGGCAAGCTGACCCCTCAGGGCATTGAGGATGCCTATCTGGCCTGGAAGAACGATTACTCCTGGGAGCACATCGTCAAGCCCGGCATGGTCTATATTTCCCAGTCCACCGAGACCGGCACCCTGTACACCAAGGCCGAGCTGGAGGCCATCTCCGCCGTCTGCAAGAAGTACAAGCTGCCCCTGTTCCTGGACGGCGCCCGTCTGGGCTACGCGCTGGCCGCCGGCGAAGGCGACCTGACCCTGCCCGACATCGCCCGCCTGTGCGACATCTTCTACATCGGCGGCACCAAGCAGGGCGCTCTGTTCGGTGAGGCCGTGGTCATCCCCGACCCCACCTTCATCGACGACTTCCGCTCCCTCATCAAGCAGCGGGGCGGTCTGCTGGCAAAGGGCCGTCTGCTGGGCATTCAGTTTGACGTTCTGTTCACCGATGACCTGTACTTCAAGCTGAGCGACCACGCCATCGCGCTGGCCAAGAAGATCAAGAAGGGCTTCGAGGACAAGGGTTACGACTTCATGTGCGAAAGCGCCACCAATCAGCAGTTCCCCATCCTGTCCTACGAGCAGATCGAGCGGCTGAAGGGTGAGTTCTCCTTTGACGATTACGGCCCCGCCGACGAAAACCACCGCTATGTGCGCTTCTGCACCAGCTGGGCCACCACCGAGGAAAACGTGGACAAGCTGCTGGCAGCCATCTGATCCATCCAAAAAAAGACCGCCTCCGGGCGGTCTTTTCCTTTTTTACAAAAGTTTTATATTCTTTTGAACGGTTTTGTGATATGATGAAATGTATGAAACAAACCGGGAAGGCGGTTTTCTTATGAGTTTTATCGAGTTTAAAGACGTGGTCAAAAAATATATCGTCGGTGAGCAGGATATCTACGCCGTCAACGGCGTGTCCTTCCACATCGAGCAGGGCGAGTTCTGTGTCATCGTGGGCTCTTCCGGCGCGGGCAAGACCACCATTTTGAATATGCTGGGCGGCATGGACGGCTGCACCTCGGGCACCATCCATCTGGATGGCCGGGAGGTTTCGGCCTTCAACCCCAAGCAGCTCACCGAGTACCGCCGGTACGATGTGGGATTCGTGTTCCAGTTCTACAATCTGGTGCAGAATCTGACGGCGTTGGAAAACGTGGAGCTGGCCTCGGAGATCTGCCGGGAGCCGCTGGATCCCCGCAAGACCCTGGAGCAGGTGGGCCTTGGCCACCGATTGGACAACTTCCCCGCCCAGCTTTCGGGCGGCGAACAGCAGCGCGTGGCCATCGCCCGGGCACTGGCCAAAAACCCCAAGCTGCTGCTGTGTGACGAGCCCACCGGCGCGCTGGACTATGTCACCGGCAAGAGCATCCTCAAGCTGCTGCAGGATACCTGCCGCCAGACCGGCAAGACGGTCATCGTCATCACCCACAACACCGCCCTCACCGCCATGGCCGATCGGGTCATCCGGGTGAAGAGCGGCAGGATCGAGGGCAACGAGGTCAATGAGCACCCCCTGCCCGTGGAGCAGATCGAATGGTAAAGAAGACGTTTTTGAAGGAGTGTTTCCGCTCCATTCGTGGAAGTTTCAGCCGGTTTTTGGCCATCTTCCTCATCGTGGCGCTGGGTTCCGGCTTTTTGGCCGGTCTGCTGGCCACCACGCCGGATATGCGCCACACCATGAGCGAGCTGTACCGCGAGACCAACCTGTTTGACCTGCGTGTCGCGGGCAATCTGGGTTTGGAAGATGCCGACGCCGCGGCGCTGGCCGCCGTCCCCGGCATCCGTGCCGTTATGCCAGCCCGCACCACCGACCGGGAGATCACGTTGTCCTCCGGCGATATGCTGGCTGCCCGGTTCCACGGCGTCACCGGCTGGGAAGGCGACGATGCCGCACTGATGAACCGCGGTTCTCTGGTGGAGGGCCGCTGGCCCCAAAGCCCCGACGAATGCGTGGTGGAGATCAGCTCCGACCTGTATCAGGGCGGTCTTGCGGTGGGCCAGCGGGTGACCGTGCTGCCGCTGGAGGCCGACGAGGAGGGCGAGGAGCCCGACGACCCCTTTACCGTGAAAGAGTTCACCATCGTGGGCACGGTGACCTCTTCCTATTACATTTCCATGGTGCAGCGCGGCTCCACCACTATGGGCAGCGGCACCCTGGGTGCCATCCTGTACGTGTGGGATGATGTGCTGGATATGGATTATTACACCGACCTTTACGCCACCGTGGAAGGCGGCGACACCGCCGAGGCCTTCACCGAGGCCTACGACGATCTGGTGGCGCCCATCCAGGAAGCGGTGGAGGCCATGGCCGACACCCAGAAGCACGTCCGTGCCGACCGCCTCCGGGGCGATGCCCAGGAGGAACTGGACGAGGCCAAGCAAGAGCTGGCCGACAAGACCGCCGAGGGTGAGCAGGAGCTGGCCGACGCCCTGAAGGAACTGGAGGACGGCGAGCGTGAGTACGCCGACGGCCTCGTGGAACTGGAGGACGGACGGAAAGAACTGGCCGATGCCTATCAAAAGCTGCTGGACGCCGAGGCCGAACTGCCCGACGGCCTGAAAAAACTGGAGGACGGCGAACGGGAATACGCCGACGGTCTCAAGGAGCTGGAGGACGGCCAAAAGGAGATCGACGACGCCCAGAAGGAACTGGATGACGCCTATGTCCAGCTGGAGGACGCCATGCGGGAACTGAAGGACGCGCTGGTGATCCTGGAGAGCGGCCAAGCGGATCTGGATAGCGGCAGAGCCCAGCTGGATGCCGCCCAGAAGCAGCTGGATGACGGTAAGGCCCAGCTGGAGGCCGGTCGGGAACAGCTCAACGCCGGACAGGCCCAGCTGGACGCCGGCAAGGCCGAGCTGGAAAATCAGGAGCGGATGCTGGAGATGGGCCACCAGTTCGGCATGGTCAGTGACGAAGACTACCAGGCCGCCAAGGCCCAGATCGAAGCCGCCAAGCAGGAACTGAAGCAAAACCAGGCCTATCTTGATCAGCAGAAGGCCTATCTCAAGGAGCAGCAGGCCGTTCTGGACGCCGGACAGGCCGAGATCGACAGCGGTCGGAGGCAGCTGCGGGCCGGTGCCAATGAACTGGAGCAGGGCTGGGCCGATTATAACGCCGGCCTGAAAGAGGTGGAAGACGCCGACGTGGAGCGGCGGCTGGGCCTCTATCAGCTGCAGCTGGCCCGTGAGGAACTGGAAGAGGGCCGTCAGGAACTGGCCGACGCCCGTGTGGAGCTGGATGACGGCTGGGCCGAATATTACGACGGCGTGGCCGAGCTGAAACAGGCCTGGAAGGACTTCTACGACGGTCAGGAAGAGCTGGCCGACGCCGAGATCGAACTGGCCGACGCCCGGATCAAGCTGGACGACGGCTGGGTGGAGTATCAGGACGGCAAGCTGGAGTTCGAGGAAAAGATCTACGACGCCAACGTGAAGATCCGGGATGCCCAGGATCAGATCGACGATATCGACGACCCCGAATGGTACGTCATGACCCGGAGCGAGTGCAACGAAAGCTATATCTTCTACCAGAGCGACACCGAAAAGGTGGCCGCCATCGCCAAGGTGTTCCCCATCTTCTTCTTTATGGTAGCGGCGCTGGTGGCTTCCACCACCATGACCCGCATGATCGACGAGGACCGCGGTTCCATCGGCACCCTGAAGGCGCTGGGCTATTCCAACGGCTCCATCGCCGGAAAGTATCTGCTGTACGCCTTTTTGGCCTGTCTGTCGGGCGCCTGTGTGGGCTTGGGCATTTTCCTGCCCCTGTTCCCCCGGGTCCTCGTGCAGGCCTATGAACTGATGTACGTCATTCCGCCCCTGAAGGCCTCCAGCCACGGCACCTTTATCCTGCTGTCGGCCGGTATGATCCTGCTGGCGGTGGTGCTGTCCACCCTGGGCGCCCTGAAGGGTTCGCTGCAGGACAACGCCGCCACCCTCATGCGGCCCAAGGCTCCCCCGGCGGGCAAGCGCATCCTGCTGGAGCGCATCAAGCCCCTGTGGCGGCGGATGAAGTTCACCCACAAGGTCACCGCCCGTAATCTGTTCCGCTACAAAAAGCGGTTCTTCATGACGGTGGTGGGCATCGCCGGATGTACCGCCCTGCTGGTGGCCGGCTTCGGTCTGCGGGACTCCATCGGCGACATCGTGGACGTACAGTTCACCCAGCTGCAGAATTACGACATGACCCTCACCCTCAAGCACGAGGGGGACGACACCTTTGACCGGGAGATCGCCGCGCTGCTGTCCGATCCCACGGTGGTGTCCCAGTATACCGCCGTCCACATGGAGACCGGCGAGGGCTTCACCCAGGGCCGTGACACCACCCTGTATATCGTGGTGCCCTCCGATATGGAGGTCTTTCCCCAGTACCACACCTTCCGTGACCGTGTCACCGGCACGCCGGTGGACTTCACTTCCGCAGGCGCCGTGCTCACCGAAAAGGCAGCCCGCGTGCTGGGCGTGGAGGCCGGCGGCACCCTCAATCTGCGCAATCAGGACGAGGTGGCGGCCACCGTCCCGGTGACCGGCATCTGTGAAAACTACGTGCAGGGCTACGTATTCCTGCCCCGCGCGGTGTATGAGCAGGCCTTTGGACAGGAATGTGTCTTTGACACCGTGCTGGCCAAGACGCTGTGCGCCGACCAGCGGGACCGTGACGCATTGGCCACGGCGCTGCTGGAATCCTCCAACTCGGCCGGCGTAGCCTTTTCCACCACCACCATCGAGACCTTTGCCGATATGCTGGCCAGCGTGGATTACATCATCATCCTGCTGATCGTCGCGGCGGCGGCGCTGGCCTTCGTGGTGCTGTACAACCTGACCAACATCAACATCTGCGAGCGGCAGAAGGAGATCGCCACCCTGAAGGTGCTGGGCTTCTTCAAGGGCGAGGTTTCCGGGTATATTTTCCGTGAGACCGTGATCCTGTCCCTCATCGGCACGGCGGCAGGCCTCGTCATCGGCGCGGGCTTCCATCAGTTCGTGGTGCAGACCGCCGAGGTGGACGCCGTCATGTTCGGCCGCATTGTCAAACCCATCAGCTACGGCTATTCCTTCGCCCTGTCCATGGTGTTCACCCTGCTGGTGAGCCTGGTGATGCAGCGCAAGCTGCGGAAGATCGACATGGTGGAATCGCTGAAAGCCCCCGAATAACACAAAAAAGCACCCCAAACGGGGTGCTTTTCTTTTTGATTGCTTACTTTTTGCGGAACAGGGCGTAGGAGGGATAGCGGTTGTCGCAGTCACGGGCCAGATCGGCGATATCCACATAGGCCAGGTTGCCTTCCACACGGACCTTGCCCTTGCGGCCTTCGGTCTCGTACTTGCCGGGACGCATGGAGGGATCCATGGTACAGATCTCACGGCCCTTGGCGCTGACCAGAACGATGAAGTGACCGCCGGTGGTAAAGATGCCGGTCCAGCCGGGGCGGTTGCCGCCGGAGTTGGCGATGGCCATGCCCTCGCCGTTCTGCAGGAACTGCTGCATCTTGCCGTGGTCGCAGGTGTACTCCACGGTGAGGCCGAACTTCTCGCAAACAGCGGGAGCCAGCAGGGTGATCTCGGTACCGGTGTGGTCATGGGCGCCGGCAGCCTCAGCCAAAGCGACGGCGTCGGCAGGGGTAAATGTGTAGTCGGTCATATTCTCCACCACCATGCAGGCAGAGCACAGGCCGCAGCCGCTGTCGGCAACGGTGTCGCCCTCGCCGTAGGGGATCTCGGGATAGTCCAGCTGGTTCCAATATTTGTATTCCATGGGAAACGCTCCTTTTCAACAGTTATTGGCTCCAATATAGCACGATAAAACGGGAAAGTAAAGTCAAAAAAACGTTTCCTTTGTCCCATCCTGTGGTATAATAGCAGCAACAACATTTCAAACGGAGGTCGACGCCATGCAGCAGTACGTCATTTCTCTGGATCAGGGCACCACCAGTTCCCGGGCCATTATTTTTGACCAAACGGGCGCCATCGTCAGTCAGGGCCAGTATCCCCTGCCCCAGCAGTATCCCCAGCCCGGCTGGGTAGAGCACGATCCCATGGACATCCTCCGCACCCAGCTGATGGCGCTGGCCGCCGCCTGGGAAAAGGCCGGCATCGCGCCCGGCCAGGTGGCCGCCATGGGCGTCACCAACCAGCGTGAGACCGCCGTGGTGTGGGAAAAGGCCACCGGCAAGCCGGTGATGAACGCCATCGTCTGGCAGTGCCGCCGCACCGCCGAGGAATGCGAGCGGCTGGAAAAGGCCGGCATCGGCGGCTACGTGCGGCAAAAGACCGGCCTTTTGATGGATGCCTATTTCACCGGCACCAAGATCGCCTGGATCCTGGATCATGTGCCCGGCGCCCGTGCCAGAGCCGAGCAGGGCGAGCTTTTGTGCGGCACGGTGGACAGCTGGCTCATCTGGAACCTCACCGGCGAGCACGTTTCCGACTATTCCAACTGCTCCCGCACCATGCTGTTCGACATCGACAAGCTGTGCTGGGACGAGGAGCTGTGCCGGGCGCTGCGGGTGCCCGCCTGTATGCTGCCCCGCCCGGTGTCCAACAGTGAGGTCTACGGCAGGATCCGTCCCGGCATCCGGGGCATCGAGGCCCTGGAGGGCATCCCGGTGGCAGGTGCCGCCGGTGACCAGCAGGCGGCACTGTTCGGCCAATGCTGCTTCGCCCCCGGTCAGGCCAAAAACACCTACGGCACCGGCTGTTTCACCCTCATGAACACCGGCGACCGCTCCCTGCGGTCGGAAAACGGCCTGCTGACCTCGGTGGCCTGGCAGCTGAAGGGCCAGACCACCTACGCCCTGGAGGGCAGCGTGTTCAACGCCGGCTCCACTGTTCAGTGGCTGCGGGATGAGCTGCAGCTCATCGGCTCGGCCCACGAGACCGACCTTCTGGCCGAATCGGTGGCCGACAACGGCGGCGTGTATCTGGTGAGCGCCTTCACCGGATTGGGCGCTCCCCACTGGGATATGTACGCCCGGGGCGCCATTCTGGGCCTCACCCGAGGCGCCACAAAGGCCCACATCGCCCGGGCGGCGCTGGAGGGCATCGCCTATCAGGTGGCCGATCTGGTGGGCACCATGGAAAAGGATCTGGGCAAGCCTCTGGCAAGCCTGTGGGTGGACGGCGGCGCTTCGGTGAGCAATTTCATGATGCAGTTCCAGGCAGACCTGCTGCGCTGCAGCATTTACCGGCCCAGGATGGTGGAGACCACCGCCGCCGGCGCGGCCTGGCTGGCGGGTCTGGCCGTGGGCCTGTGGAACGATCCCGCCGACATCGCCAAAAACCGCAGCCTGGAGCAGGTCTTTGCCCCCAAAATGCCCGCTGAGCAGGCACAGGACTACCTGGCTCAGTGGCACAAGGCGGTGGAGCGCTCCCGCAAATGGGCGGAATAAGCAAAAAAACACCCGGAAGCCAGGCTTCCGGGTGCTGTTTTTTATTTGCGTTCGGCGAAGGCCCGCAGGCTTTCCACATCCACTACGATGTTGATCTCGGGCGGGATGTTGGCATCCTTCTGCTGCATGAACTGCAGGAAACGCACGCCCAGCAGGTCATTGGCGTAGAAATACTCTTTGGTACGGCGGTTGCAGCACACCACGAACATGATGGAGGTCAGGTGGGACCAGTTCATTTTGGCAGAACCGTTTTCGATGCGGGAAATGGTGATACGGGACAGGCCGCACAGTTCGCCGAAGCCTTCCTGCGTGGCGCCCAGAAGTTCACGGATCTTGGGCAGCTGGGCTGCCAGTTCACTGCACATGGCTCTTTTTTCATCAGCGGTCAGCATGATCATAAAGAAACCCCTCTTTTCTTTGACAACTTGCAAACAAATTATAGCAAAAGAAAGTTGACATTGCAACGAAAACTGTAAAAAAAAGTAAAACAAATTGTAAAAAAAGCCTCCTGAAAAGGAGGCTTTGGTTTACAGCCGCAGCAAACGGGCGATGCGGCCGCCCATGGGCAGTTCCAGCACTTCTTCCCGGTTGAGTACACGGAGGCCAAAGACGGCGGCGAAATACGCCACCACCGACAGACCCACCGACAGGGTCACGGCGATGAGGTTGCTGTGCAGCAGCGCCATGGCCAGCTTGTAGCTGCCCCAGGTGACGGCGGACATGAACAGGGTACACAGGATGGGCTTGGTGAAATACTTGGCCCGTTTCATCCGCAGGGGGATGGCCCTGTTCAGCGCCCGGAAGCAATACAGGAAGGCCACCAGATGGCAGGCCACCGAGGAGAGCACCGCGCCGTAGATGTTCACCGAGGGGATGGGGATGAGGATCATGTTGAGGATGAACTTGACGATGGCGCCCAGCAGCAGACCGGTGGCGGGCACCTTCACCCGGCCGAGGCCCTGCAGGCTGCCGCAGATGGTCTGATCCAGCGCGGTAAAGATGAGGGCCACCGCAGCCCACTGGAGCAGGGGCGCGCCCTGGGAGGCGTTGGGATACAGCAGATCAAAGAAGGGCTGGGCCAGCACGATCAATCCGGCGGCGCAGGGCAGGATGATGATGGTGGAGATGAGCACCGAATAGGAGATCTTCTGGGAGGCGGTGTCACGGTCGCCCTTCACCAGTGCCGCCGAGATGGTGGGCACCAGTACGGTGGCAAAGGCGATGTTCAGCGCCAGCGGCAGGTTGGTGATGTTGTCGGCCTTGTTGAGCATACCGTTCATGGTGGCGGCATAGGCCTGCAGCTGCTCTGCGCTGGGGATGCCCGTCACACCGGGGATGCCGCCGGCAAAGGCGCTCTGGATACCGCGGGAGATGGTGGCGGTGTCAATAACACGGGACACGGTGGTGATGATGGAGCTGAGGGAGATGGGGATGGACAGGCTGAGGATCTGCCGGGCGATGCGGGAGCGGTCGCCCTTTTGCAGCGCTGCCGCCCGGGGGGCCTTGTTTTTCTTTCGCCACGCCACCAGCACAAAGGTGAGATAGCCGCAGCTCAAAGCGGTGGACACGGTGGAGGCGGCGTTGGCGCCGGCGGCCATGATGGCGGCGGTGAAATCGGTGAGCAGATAGACGAAGAGGATGGTCAGGGTGGCCTTGAAGATCTGCTCCAGCAGCTGGGAGCGGTTGTTGGGGCGCACATTCTGCTGGCCCAGGAAATAGCCGCGGATGACCGCCGACACGCAGACGAAGAAAATGGAGGGACTCAGCGCCCGGAGGGTCAGCTGGACGCCGTCCATCTTCACGATGGACAGGGCGATGAACTCGGCGCCCCAGTACAGCAGCAGGGAGGCTGCCAGACCGATGCCGGCGAAGAGGGTCAGGGCGGTGCGGAACACGCTTTCGGCGCCCTCCCGGTCGTCCAGAGCCAGCTTTTCCGACACCATCTTGGAGATGGCGTTGGGGATGCCCACCGAGGAGATGGCCAGCAGCATGGTGTAGAACTGGAAACCGGCGGTGCGGTAGCCGTTGCCGATGTCGCCGAAGCCGGGGATGTTGATGATGACCAGGTTATACACCAGGCCGAGAATTTTGATGAGGAACTGGCTGCCCAGAATGGCCGCCACGTTATTCATAAAGGAATTTTTCCGTTTTTCCATGAAAAAGCCTCCAGAGGGCGAAAATCTTGTTAATTAAATTATTATACGCCCTTTCACAGGGGAATGCAAGTGCGACGGTTGACGCTCCCAGTTACCCTTTGGCCTGATTTAGATAATAAATAACCTCCCTTCGTCGAAGTGACGGCGGGAGGTATATTCATGGGCCACAACTGTTCGATAAATTGGAATTTAACCACCAGGGCGATAACCGTCCTCGCAGGAAACCGCCATTCCGTTTTCATCAAACGCAATAAAAAACAGAACTTCTGGTGAGGTTTCCCAAAATCCTACTTGCGGTTCTTTTATCGTATAACCACATCTACAGTTTTTATATAACCCATCTTCGCTTACAGGCATAAGAACACAATCAAAGCGGCCATATTCTTTTTCTATTTCTGCAGACGATTTTCCTATGAATTGTTCTTCCTTATACTTGGCATTGCATCCTACAATGGATAGCAGAAATACAGCACAAACGAGAATTGCTGCTATTTTCTTTTTCATAGGATTACCTCCGCTCTATAAATTCAAGTTTTCCGCACTGGCGAGGAAGCGCCCAAGGCTCCCTTGTGTAAAGGGAGCTGTCAAAAATCTTCTGATTTTTGACTGAGGGATTGTCTTACCGCAGCATCGATATACGCACAAACACCACGAAAATTATGCATAACCTCATTATTCGGAATACGAATTACAGTTAAACCATAGCCTTCCAGGAAAGCGGTACGTTCTGCATCTTTCTCAGCATTGATATCCTCATAGTGCTGAGAGCCATCCAATTCAATTACCAGTTTTGCTTCAGCACTATAAAAGTCAGCAATGTACTTTCCTAATACTTTTTGTCTGGAAAAACGAACAGGGTAGGAGCGAAGAAAATCATACCACAGATGCCGCTCTTCTTTTGTCATATCTTTTCGCAGTTGTTTTGCAAAAGGCACTAACTGCTTATTATGCTTTGACTGCATTACAATCCCTCCGTCACGGCTTCGCCGTGCCACCTCCCTTTACACAAGGGAGGCTTTCGTGCGGTGCGAATCTGTTAGACAAATTCAAGTTTATCGTTCTGTTTATTTTATCATATTTTTCGATCTGCCTCAATGCTTGGTAAAATTGTCGGAGTTGGAATCTATCAGTCCAAACGCAAAAAGGGACGGTTGACGGGGCGGCCGGCCTTTGATACACTGTAACCAGCAAACCGTTTTGGAGGTGCCTTATGATCGAAACCAACCGCCTGCTTCTGCGTCCCTTTGTGACGCAGGATGCTGCTGATCTGCTGGAATATCTCCGGGAACCCTGGTCAACTGCTTTGCCTGTATGAAGCTGAACAGCCTTGCGGAGGCCGAGGCCGCCGTGCTGGAGCGCGGTGCCCGCCCGGAGTACTGCTTTGCCATCGTTTTGAAGGAAAGCGGAAAGGTCATCGGTGAGATCGACGGCCATTTGGAATCGGCCAGCCCGGAGGAAAACGCGCCTTGCGACACCTTCAGCCCCTGCTGGATGCTGAACAAAGCGTATTACGGCAAGGGCTACGCCTTTGAGGCGGCACAGGCCTTCTTCGACTATCTCTTCGGCGAAAAGGGCATCCGCCGCGTCTATGCCTATACCGAGGATTACAATCTGCCCAGCCAGCATCTGTGTGAAAAACTGGGTATGCGGCGTGAAGGAATGTTTTTGGAGTTCGTATCCTTCGTGAACAATGCCGACGGCACGCCCCTGTACGAAAACACCTGCCAGTACGCCATTCTGAAACGGGAATGGGATGCGCGCAAATGAAAAAAAGACCGCCGTCGGGCGGTCTTTTCGTTTGTTTGCTTACAGGGGCATGACGGTCTTGCCGTAGACCTCGTTGAGGACCTGGGCAAAGGCGGCGTACAGAGCGGAAGCGCCGCAGAAGATGCCGACCACACCGGCAACGGTGGTGATGGCATGGATGTGGGTGAAGTCACCGGCAGCCAGCAGGAAGAACAGCAGGGTCAGAGAGCCGAAGACCACCTGGTTGGCGCGGGTCTGCTTCAGGGTGCCCACGAACATGAACAGAGTGAAGACGCCCCACAGCAGCAGGTACCAGGCCAGAGAGGTCTTGTCAGCGGCCTCGATGCCGGTGAAGGGATTCCACCAGATGAGGATCAGAGACCACCAGAAGCAGCCGTAGGCGGTGAAGGCGGTGGCGCCGAAGGTGTTGTTGTTCTTGAACTCCATGACGCCGGCGATGATCTGAGCCAGGCCGCCCAGAGCGAAGCCCATGGCGACGATGACGGCGGACAGGGGCAGCAGGCCGCTGTTGTGCAGGTTCAGCAGGATGGTGGTCATGCCGAAGCCCAGCAGGCCCAGAGGCGCGGGATTGGCTTCTTTGTGCAGGTTGGACATTGGTTTTTCCTCCAAATTTTTATTTCTTTTCCGTAGGTACGGGGGATGGCGCGCAATATGTCGAATATAGCATAAAATACCGCTGTTTGTCAACATGATTGACGGCGGTGTTTTTCCGTGGTAAACTGGCAGCAGATACTTTGATTTTACAAAGGAGGCTCCTTTTTATGAGTGAAAAACTGCTGACTGCCGCTTTGGACAAGGCCCTGGCCCGTGTGACCGAGGAAACCGGTCTGGTGGGCGGCGTTGTCAACGTCATCCGCGGCGGCAAGATCGCTTATACCTATGAATACGGCTACGCCGACCGGGAAAACAAGCTGCCCATGACCCAGGACACCCTGTTTGATGTGGCTTCCACCTCCAAGGCCTGGACCGTCATGCTGGCCGCCCAGTGCGTGGACGACGGTCTGCTGGATTGGGACGAGCCCATCAAGAACCACATCCCCGAGTTCACCATGGTGGACAAGTACGCCGGTGACCATCTGTCCGCCCGTGACACCGCCAGCCACCGTTCCGGTCTGCCCGGTCACGACTTCCTGCGGGAAAAGATCTACGGCGACCGCAGGAACCTGATGGAAAAGACCGCCTTTTTGGAGCCCAACGTGGGCTTCCGCTCCAAGTACCAGTACAACAACCATATGTTCATCCTGCTGGGTTATCTGGTGGAGCAGTGCCGCGGCGGTGAGCTGTGGGAGGACCAGATCGTGGAGCGCATCGCCAAGCCTCTGGGCATTGACCAGATCCGCATCCGCGGCATGATGAAGGACATGGATCAGGTTGCCCCTGCCCTGCCCTATTGCTCCGACGGCTTCAAGACCGAGCGCTGCGGCTACGCCAACAACTATCACAGCGCCCCCTGCGGCGGTATCCGCATCAGCATGAAGAACATGGCCAAGTGGATCGCCGCCATGAGCCGCGGCGGTGTCACCGAAAGCGGCGCCCGTCTGTGTTCCGAACAGCAGTACAACGAGATCATCTCCCCTGTCATTTCCGCTCCCGAAGAGGATTGCGGCTGGCTGAAGAACTGCAGTTACGCCCAGGGCTGGCTCAACGCCGACTACAAGGGCAACAACGTGGTGTTCCACAGCGGCGGCCTCACCGGCTTCAACACCCAGGTGGGCTTCCTGCCCGGTCAGGACTGCGGCTATGTCATGTGCTTCAACACCGGCAGCACCCCCGCCCACCGCATCGCCCGTGCCATCGTGCTGGATTATCTCACCTCCGGCGATCCCGAGGCCAGCTGGGAAGAACTGTTTGACGGCTGGAAGGCCGACCGTGACGCCATGCACGAAAAACTGAAGGCCAACAAGGTGGGCAAGCCCACCACCGCCGCCACCCATCCCTTCCTGGTGGGTTCCTTCCGCCATCCCGCTTACGAGACCTTTGACATCGCCGAGCAGGACGGCATCCTGACCTTCAGTTACGGCGACTTCACCGCCCGACTGATGGAGGAGCAGGACGGCTCCATCGTGGGTTACTCCGGCGTGCTGGACGGCCTCACCCCCGCCGGCATCGAGCTGTTCCCCCAGGACAACGGCGACCTGCTCATGCGTAACCCCGACAGCGGCGGCCTCAAGCTGCTGTTCGTCAAGGAATAACGAATAAAGAAAAGCACCCCGGACGGGGTGCTTTTTTTGTTACACTTTTTCGATCCAGCGGAGATCGTAGGGCTCAAAGACCACCTTGCGGTAGGCATCCACGTCCAGCTTCACGCCGGTCCAGTCGGAGTGGATCTCGCCGGTCTGCTTGATGAGGATGTCGTACAGGATGTCGTAGGTGACACCGTCCTCGCCCTCCTCCACGATGGTGGAATAGGGCAGGGTCTTGTGATAGGTCAGCTCCAGGCCGTTGAAATCGAAGTGGAAGCCGCAGCGCATACGGCAGCCGTCCAGGCCGGTGTAGCGAGCGATCTCGCACAGATGCTGGTAGATCTTGTCGTGCTCCCGGTCATAGAGGTTTTCCGGCGTGGTGTCGGTGTAGTCGAAGCGGAACTGGATGGAACGGTCCAGTTTCTGGATGCGCTCGATATAGGGCACCAGCTGATGGCGGGGATAATCCCGGAACAGCACGCAGTTGATGCGCACGGGCACGGGCATACGGGCCAGCAGTTCGTCGCCGGACTCCTTGACGTACTTCACCAGATGACGGGACACGTTGATGCAGGTGATCTTATCCTTGTTCTTTTCGGCGAAGGCCACGATATCGTCCTCGGTGACGCCGTTCAGCAGGGGCAGGGTGGTGTTGATATACACCTTGTGGGTGGTGGGAATGGTGTCCAGCATCACCTGCAGAGAGGCCAGATTGGCGAAGGGCTCGCCGCCGGTGAACACGAAGTCGCATTCGGGGGTGATGGCGTCCATGGTGCGGATGCTGTCGCAGATAGCCTCCAGGCTGAAGCCGGTCATATCGGCATATTCTTTTTTATTGATACAGAACGGACAGTTGTTGCCGCAGTCGTAAGGCACGAAGATGGTGACGGTGGCGCCCCCTGCCCGGGTCTTGTAAGGATTGCTCATGTTATTGACATCTACCTTTTTTCAAAAACGTTCACATCTTATTGTAACCACGGAACAGAAAAAAGTCAAGTTTTCAGCCGGGATAATATGGAAAAATCCTGCGGCTTTTCAGTTTTTGGGCAGGGTGACGGTGAAGGTGCTGCCCTGTCCGGGGGCGCTTTTCACCGCGACGGTGCCGCCGCACAGCTGCACGATGCGCTTTACCAGCGGCAGGCCCAGGCCGGTGCCCTCCTGCTTGCGGGAGGGGTCGCCCTGATAGAACTTATCAAAAATATGCCGCTGCACGTCGGCGGTCATGCCCGGGCCGCGGTCGGTGACCGCAAAGACCACCCGGCCGCCCTGCTCCCGCAGGGTCACCGTCAGGGGCGCGCCGCCGGGGCTGAACTTGATGGCGTTGCTGAGGAGGTTGCTCCACACGTGGTACATCAGATTTTCACTGCCGTTGAACTTCAGGGGCGGGAGGTCTACCTCCAGCTGCAGATCCTTGGGGCCCCAAAGGGGTTCCAGCCCCACCAGCACCTGACGGATCTGCTCGTCCAACCAGAAGGGTGCCTTTTCCACGGCGGTGGTCTGCTGCTCCAGCTTAGACAGCATGAGCATATTGCTCACCAGAGCGGACAGGCGGCCGGCGCTGTCCATGATGCGCTGGACGCAGTCGGTGCGTTCTTCCGCCGACAGTTCGTGATCCTGCAGCAGCATGGCATAGCCCTCGATGGTGGTGAGGGGAGTCTTGAACTCATGGGACACGTTGGCGATGAAATCTGACCGCAGGGTCTCGATGGTAGACAGTTCCCGGGCCATGGTGTTGAAGCTCTGGTAGGTGTCCCGGTACTCCTCGATGGCGCCGTCATAGGTCAGATTAAGGTCAAAATCGCCCCTGGCGATCTGTCGGGAGGCCTCGCTGAGCCGGGCCACCGGCGCCAGAACCACACGGCTCATGATCAGCGACAGCAGCGCCGCCACGGCGGCGATGGCCACCGCCACGCACAGAATGACCACGGCGGTGGTGGAGTCGGTGATGTCAAAGGCAAACAGCAGCACTGCCACCAGCGTGGCCACGGCGGCGGCCGACAGGATGATGACGCAGGACAGGAACAGCCAGCGGGTACGCCGGTTGCTGCGCAGTCGTACTTTAGCCATTTTTCCGCACCGCCTTATATCCCAGGCCGCGGACGGTAACGATCTCCAGGTCGGGGTTCTCCCGGAGGCGTTCCCGCAGACGGCCCACGTGGACGTCCACCGTGTGGACGTCGCTTTCGGAATCGGGGCCCCAGATATCCTCCATCAGCTGCTGCCGGGTGAATATGCGGCCGGGATAGGAGGCCAGCTTATACAGCAGCTGGAACTCCTTCTGGGGCAGGATCTGGGTGTTGTCCCGGCACCGCAGGGTAAAGCCGTCGAACTCCAGCACGGTGCTGCCCACCGTCTGCCGGCGGTCGGAGATCATCTTGGTCCGGCGCAAAAGGGCGTTGATGCGCAGCACCATCTCGTTGACGTTTACCGGTTTGACCATAAAGTCATCGGTGCCCGACAAAAAGCCCAGCTGCATATCCTGGAACCGGTCCTTGGCGGTGATCATCAGCACGGGGATCTGGATGCCGCTTTCCCGCAGGGTCTGCACCAGTTCATAGCCGTCCATGCGGGGCATCATAATATCGGAAACGATGAGGTCCACCACTTCCCGCTCCAGGGCCTCCAGGGCCTCCTGGCCGTCGGCCACCGGAATGGGGGTGAAGCCCGAGCGCTGCAGCACCCGGCAGAACATCTGCCGCAGCTGAGCGTCGTCCTCGGCGATCAAAATCTGAAACATAATTCCCTCCTTGGGTCTGTTTCCTTGATTGTATCATATCCAAAAAAAATATCAACAGAAGTTGAAGTTCTGTTGATGAAAAGTTTACATTCCTGCGATAAAATGCCAGTTGTAAAAGTATCCCTTTCCGGAGGTTTTTCTATGAACAACTATTCTGTTTGCATTACTTCCGACAGCACCTGCGATCTTTCGCCCGAGCTGCTGGAGCAGTACGGCATCGACACCCTGCCCCTGTACGCGGTACTGGGGGGCAAGGCTTATAAAGACGGCGTGGAGATCACGCCCGACGAGATCTACGCCTCGGTGAAGGCCACCGGCAAGATCGGCAGCACCGCCGCCATCAACGTGGATGAGTATCTGACCTTTTTCACCGAAAAGCGCAAGACCTGTGACGCGGTGATCCACTTCACCATCAGCAGCGAGATGTCCTCCTGCTACCAGAACGCCTGCATCGCCGCCGGCGAGGTGGGCGGCGTGTACGTCATGGACAGCCGCAACCTGTCCACCGGCATCGGTCTGCTGGTGCTGCGTGCCTGCGAGCTGGCCCGTCAGGGCATAGCCGCCGAGGTCATCATGTCCGCCATCCGGGAAATGGCCGGCCGGGTAGACGCCACCTTCATCCCCGAAAATCTGGACTTCCTCAAGATGGGCGGCCGCTGCTCCGCCGCCGCTGCCCTCAGCGCCAGCCTGCTGCGCATCAAGCCCTGTATCCAGGTGCGGGACGGCCATATGGCGGTGGGCAAGAAGTACACCGGCAGTATGGGCAACGTGCTGATGAAGTACGTGTCTGACCGTCTGGGCGATCTGGAGACCGTGGACCTGTCCCGGGTGTTCATCACCCATTCGGGCATGAGCGATCCCACCCTGGTAGACAAGGTAAAGGACGCCGTCCTGGCCATCGCCCCCTTCGAGGACGTGCAGGTGACCCGTGCCGGCTGCACGGTGTCCATGCACTGCGGCCCCAACACCCTGGGCGTGCTGTTCTGCAAAAAGTAATGAAAAAAGACCCGCCGTTGGCGGGTCTTTTGTTTTTTAGTCCACGAAGACGTACTGCTTCATACGTTCAAAGGCTTCCTGCACCCGGGTGAGGGGCAGGGCCAGGTTGAGGCGCAGATGGGTCATGCCGTGGAAGCCGCGGCCGTCCTGCCACGCCACGCCCACGTCCCAGCCGGCCTTGAGGATCTGCTCGATGGTCTTGCCGTGAGCCTCCAGCCAGTCCTTGCAGTCGATGAACAGCATATAGGTGCCCTGGGGCTTGCAGAAGGTGACGCCGGGCAGATTCTTTTCAATGAAATCACAGGCGAAGTCCACGTTGCCGGCGATGACTTCGTTGAGCTCGTCGGTCCACACATGGCCCTCTTCGCTGAAGGCGCCGATGAGGGCGTACATGGACAGCACGTTCATGGAGTTGTAGTGGCTGAGGGATGCCTCCTTGTCGTGGCGGTCCCGGAGGGCCTTGTTGTAGATGATGTGGTAGCTGCCCACCAGACCGGCCAGGCTGAAGGTCTTGGAGGGGGCGTACATGGCCACGGTGCGCATTTTGGCGTCCTCGCTCACCGACTGGGTGGGGATGTGCTTGTGACCGGGACGGATGATGTCGCTCCAGATCTCGTCGGAGATGACCATCACGTCGTGCTTGCGGTACAGTTCCATGGCCTGCTCGACCTCCCAGCGCTCCCACACGCGGCCGGTGGGGTTGTGGGGAGAGCACAGGATGGCGGCGTGGATCTTGTTTTCCACGATCTTCTTTTCCATATCGGCGAAGTCCATGCGCCAGACGCCGTTTTCGTCCAGCACCAGGTCGGAGTGGACGATGTCGTAGCCGTTGTTCTTCAGGCTGCCGGTGAAGCCCACATAGGTAGGCTTGTGGATGAGCACCTTGTCACCCCGGGAGCACAGCACGTTGAGGGCGGTGACCACGCCGCCCAGCACGCCGTTTTCATAGCCGATGTGCTCGGGCAGAAGGCCCTCCACGCCGTTGCGGCGGGCCTGCCAGTTGATGATGGCGTCGTAATATTCCTGACGGGGCATGAAGTAGCCGAAGGTGGGGTGGCTGATGCGCTCCACCATGGCCTGCTGGATGGCGGGCAGCGCGGGGAAGTTCATGTCGGCCACCCACATGGGGATGGCGTCAAAGCCCTCCTTGGGGCCGTCGGGACCCCAGCCGGTGGGGCCGATGTTGTCCACGGCGATGGCGTCCTTGCCCTTGCGGTCCAGAATGGAAGTGAAATCGTATTTCATGGCGGTTCCCGTCCTTTTTTGTAATTTGGTTGACAATATGATAACAGATTTTGGCGGAATATGCAAATATCAGCTGTCTGTGGAAGCCAGCCAGGTACCGGTGGCCATGATCACCAACGCCAGAAAGAAGGTCCGGCCGGGAATCTGGCGGAAGATCAGCAGTGACAGGCCTGCGCCGACAAAGGGTGCCACGGCGTAATACAGGCTGGTTTTGGCGGCGCCCAGATAGCGCTGGGCGTGGATGTAAAAGAAAATGCTCAGACCGTAGGCTACGAAGCCCAGGCACAGCGCTCCCAGCAGCGGCAGCAGAGCGGGCAAACCTTCCCCCCAGGCAAGGGCGATGACCAGCGCACCCAAACCGGAGCCGAAGCCCTTGATCACCACGATCTGCAGGGGATCTTTGTCCGAAAGGCTGCGGGTGCAGTTGTTTTCCAGACCCCAGCAGCAGCAGGCCAGCAGGACGAACACCGAACCCAGCGAAAACCGTAGGCTGTCGGTGCCCTCCAGCGACAGGATGATGCTGGACAGGGTCACCAAACCGATGGCCCACCACATCCGGCGGGAGATTTTCTCCCGAAACAGTATCAGGGCGATACAGGCGGTTGCCACGATCTCAAAATTGTTCAGCAGGGATGCGTTGGCGGCGGCCGTTTTGGTCAGGCCGATCATCAGAAAGATGGGCGCCGCGATGTCCAGCACCACCATAGCCACCGTAAAGGGCAGTTCTTTGCGGGTCAGCGGCGCTTCATCGGACACTTTGCCGGCAGCCTTTTGACAGATGCGCAGCAGCAGCATACCGGTGCCCGCACCCAGATAAAGCAGGGCTGCCATCATTTTGGCGGGAACGGTTTCCAACAACAGTTTGGACACCGGGGCGTTGAGGGCGTAAAGCGCCGCCGCCAGCAAAGCAAAAAAGACGGCACGGGTGTGTTTGGTTTTCATAGCTTCTCCTGTAATGCAAGAAAAACGCCCCGAAAGGGGGCGTTTATTTCCTGTTTATTCTTCCTCTTCCTCGCCGTGGCCGTGGTCGTGATGGCAGTCGGTGCACTCGCCGGAGCAGCCCACGATGGGTTCGGGATCGATGCCCTGACGCTTGTAGTAGTCCACCAGAGCGGCGCGGATGGCTTCCTCAGCCAGCACGGAGCAGTGGACCTTGACAGCGGGCAGGCCGTCCAGAGCTTCCATAACGGCCTTGTTGGTGAGCTGCAGGGCCTCCTGCACGGTCTTGCCCTTCACCAGCTCGGTGGCCATGGAGGAAGTGGCGACGGCGGCGCCGCAGCCAAAGGTCTGGAACTTGCAGTCCACGATGACATCGTTTTCGATCTTCATCATCATCTTCATGATGTCGCCGCACTTCTGGTTGCCCACCATGCCCACGGCGTTGGCATCCTCCATCTCACCCACGTTACGGGGATGAGCGAAATGATCCATAACTTTCTTGGAATAATTCATTTATCTTTCTCCTCTCAGTCGTGCCAGATGGGAGACATGGCACGCAGGGTCTTTACAACTTGTTCCAGACGCTCCAGGATGTAGTCCACATCCTCTTCGGTGTTCTGCATACCCAGGGTCAGACGCAGGCTGCCGTGGGAGATCTCGTGGCTCAGGCCGATGCCCAGCAGCACGTGGCTGGGATCCAGAGAGCCGGTGGAGCAGGCGCTGCCGGTGGAGGCGCAGATGCCGTTGAAGTCCAGCATGAGCACCAGGCTTTCGCCCTCGATGGCGTTGATGCAGAAGGAGCAGGTGCCGGGCAGGCGCTGCTCGGGATGGCCGGTGAGGATGGTCTGGGGGAACTTGAGCACGCCGTCGATGAGCTTGCGGGACAGCTTGCCCACATAGGCGGCTTCCTCTTCCATGGTCTCACGCTTGATGCGGGCGGCCTCGCCCAGACCAACGATGGAGGCCACGTTCTCGGTGCCGGCACGGCGGCCCTTTTCCTGACCGCCGCCGGTGATGACGGGGTTCAGCAGGATGCCCTTGCGGATGTAGATGGCGCCCACACCCTTGGGGGCGTTGATCTTGTGGCCGGAAATGGACAGGATGTCGATGTTCATGGCCTTGACGTCCACGGGCACGTGGCCGTAAGCCTGGACGGCGTCGGTGTGGAAGATGACGCCCTTTTCCTTACACAGCTTGCCGATCTCGGCGATGGGGTTGACGGTGCCGATCTCGTTGTTGGCGAACATGATGCTCACCAGCGCGGTGTCGGGGCGGATGGCCTGTTCCAGCACATCCAGCTCCACCATGCCGTGCTTGTCCACGGGCAGGTAGGTGACCTCGAAGCCTTCCTTCTCCAGCGCCTGGGCGGTGTGCAGAATGGCGTGGTGCTCGATCTTGGTGGTGATCAGGTGCTTCTTGCCCTTATTCTGCTTGGAGTGCATCCAGCCGCGCAGGGCCATGTTGTCGGACTCACTGCCGCAGCCGGTGAAATAGATCTCGCCGGGGTCGGCGTTCATCAGCAGGGCCACCTGACGGCGGGCCTCTTCCATAGCGTCACGGCTGGAGCTGCCCAGAGAATACAGGGTGCTGGCGTTGCCGTACTCGGTGGTGAGGAAGGGCATCATTTTTTCCAGAACGCGGGGATCAATGGGGGTAGTCGCCGCGTTATCAGCATATACGAAACGGTCTTCCATAGGGGGATTTATCTCCTTTCAACGGGCAAAATGCCCACGAACAGTCTTTTCGCAATTAATATACACCTCTTTGGTGCATATTACAACCCCCTGAACAGAAAAATTTGCAAAAAAGCGCCCGCCGTCAGTTGACGGCGGACGTGTTATCAATGAGGTATAACCAGAAAGGAGACTCGGCCGGTCCCAGCACAGTGATGCAGCCGTAATCCAGACTGCCGGTGTAACTGCCCTCCAAGCGGGTCATTTCGCCGGTGGCAAGATCGTGAACTGCCACTTGGGACTGTGTGCTCAAAAGGATCTCGGCAAGCCGCCGCTCCCGGGCCAGGTCAAGGCTGTAATTCTGCCCGTTGTGGGGCGTATCCTGTTCAGTCTGCCAGCGGAAAATATTGGCCAACAGACCGGGAACACCGGCCAAAGGAAGAGGCACCTCTCCCTCAACCGTCCGGTCATCGGGCAGCACGTCCAGAACGCCGGTGACGCTGCTGTACTCACAGGTGTACCCTTTTCCGTCGGACAGGAAATGCATGGTCATGTAAATACCCTTGTCCTCCTGCCGCCACCAGATCAGTCTGCTCACTCTGCCGTCGGGATGTTCGGCGGCTACCTGTTCCAGCTGCAGAATGGGATCAGCACCGTCGGTGGGTTCGCCGTTGGTGAGGTAAAAGACCCACGTGCTGTTCTTCCCGTCTTTTTCACTCTGCGCCAGCACCATTCCCAGCTGCGCGGTATCGGCATAGGTGCCGTCCACCGCCCGGATCCCGCCGGTGGGCAGATCATAGAGCCAACAGCCAGTGGCATACATGGCCGCCCAGCCGACGCTTTGGGGTTGGTATTCGCGCACCGAATAGGTCAGGCGCAGCTCGCTGTCCGCTTCAAGGTTTTCCGCAGCCCAAGCGCGGATGTTCTCCAGCACAGGCTGCTGCTGTTCCTCGGTAAGCGGTTCTGTAAATTGCTGTTTCTCCCCACCGGCGGCACATCCGGCAGCCAGCAGCATACAGCATAGGGACAGGATCAGAAGTGTTCTCATCCATTTGGTCACGGTTGCTCCTCCTTTCAGAACAGTTCCCTGCTTTCGTCGATATCCTCCTGTGTCAATTTGTTTTGTTTTCTTTATTTTAATTCTATAGAAGCTAATAGTCCCTGTCAAGGTTTTCCTTTACCGCCGCTGCAAAACGTGATATACTTTCCTGCAAAGGAGTGACGACCGTGACCATTTTATTTATCGGAAACAGCTATACCTATTATAACGATATGCCCTCCCTGTTCAGCCGTCTGTGCGGCTGCAACGGAATGCAGCACCGGGTGCTTTCGGTGACGAAAGGCGGCCGCAAGCTGCACGAAAACCTGGACCCCGCCGACGAGACTACCGTGGAACTGGAGGCCGTTCTGCGGGAGAACACCTTTGACATCTGCGTTCTGCAGGAGCACAGTGTGCTGCCCATCACCGACTACGACCGGTTTTCCGCCAGCGTGAAGGCCATGATGGAAAAGGTGGGCGCAAGCCGCTATTCCCTCTACCAGACCTGGGGCCGCAAGGCGGGCGCCAAGTTCCTTCGGGACGAGGGGCTGGACACCCGTACCATGGCCATCCAGCTGCGGGACGCCTATACCAAGGCGGCCGAGACCTACGGCACCGACCGGGCGCCGGTGGGCCTGTGCTTCCTGGAGATCTATGAGAATCACCCGGATATCGACCTGTACGATCCCGACCTGACCCATCCCTCCTACGCCGGCAGCTGCCTGTCGGCCATGACCCACTTCCGCACCCTGTTCGGCGAGATGCCTGCCGATCTGTCCTGCTTCGACCTGCCGGACGAGACCAAGGCAGTCTTTACCCGGGTGCTGCGGGCGGTCTGTGGAGACTGATCCAACGCAGCAAAAAAGCACGTCGCAAGACGTGCTTTTCTTTTTTACTGTACGCCCCGCAGCAGATCGCCGGGATCCACGCCGTAGAGCTTTGCCAGCGCCAGCAGGTTGGAGGTGGAGGGTTCGGCGGCGCCGGTCTCCCACTTGCTCACCGCCTGCCGGGAGACCCCCAGAGCCTCGGCCACATATTCCTGGGTCATGCCGCAGCGCTGGCGGTGATCCTTGAGCGCCTCGCCCAGAGAGCGGCGGATGGTCTCCTGTTCGGGAGTGGTCTTGCGCTCGTTGAGATATTTCAAAAGGGCTTTCACCAGCAGGACGACGATGAGGATACGCACGCCCCATGTGACCAGCAGGATAACGGGAAAAAACAATCCCACAATACTCATAGAAACGACCTCCTTCTGCGGAGATTATAGCAAAAACGCCCGGTTGCGGCCAGCAACTTGCGCGCAACTTTGGGTTGCGGCGGGTCTACTTATGCTTTTGGGTCTGTGCCACGGCCAGCTCGTCGCAGCGGTTGTTGTAGGGGTTGTCGGCGTGGCCCTTCACCCACACGAAGGTGACCTGATGGCGGGTGAGCTGGGCGTCCAGGGCCTCCCACAGATCCTGGTTGAGGACGGGGGATTTGTCGGCCTTTTTCCAGCCCCGCTTTTTCCAGTTCTCCAGCCACTTCTGGTTGATGGCGTTCACCAGATACTGGCTGTCGGTATACAGGGTCACCTGACAGGGCTCCTTGAGGGCTTCCAGCGCCCGAATGGCGCCGGTGAGTTCCATTTTATTGTTGGTGGTGTGGCGGTCGCCGCCGGACATCTCTTTTTCCAGACCTTTATACATCAAAATGGCGCCCCAGCCGCCGGGGCCGGGATTGCCGCTGCAGCTGCCGTCAGTGTAAATATCTACCAATTTCATATTGTGCCTCCTTGGGTTCTGTGGTATTATCATAGCAGAAATCAAAACTTGCGTAAAGAGGTATCTGCCATGCATATTTATCTGCAGGGCCTGACCATGGGTCTGGCCTATGTCGCCCCCATCGGCGCCCAAAACCTGTTTGTGATCCAGTCGGCCATCGGCCAGAAGCGCAGCCGCGCCTTCCTCACCGCCCTCATCGTGGTGTTTTTCGACGTGACGCTGGCGCTGGCCTGTTTCTTCGGCATCGGCGCGCTGATGGAGCGCTTCCCCCTGCTGGCCAACCTGATCCTGCTGGCAGGCAGTCTGGTGGTCATCTGGATCGGTATCGGTCTGCTGCGTTCCAAAGCCACGCTGGACAGCACCGACAGCACCCCCAAGCCGCTGGCAAAGGTCATCGCCAGCGCCTGTGTGGTCACCTGGTTCAATCCCCAGGCCATCATCGACGGCACCATGCTGCTGGGCGCTTTCCGTGCTACCCTGACGGCGGCCCAGGCCCCCTTCTTCATTCTGGGTTCGGCCAGCGCCTCCTGTCTGTGGTTCTTCGGTCTGACCACCATTTTGTCCATCTTCCGCGGAAAGATCACTGACAACATCCTGCAGTGGATCAACCGCATCTGCGGCTGCGTCATCGTGTTCTACGGCCTCAAGCTGCTGTGGAGCTTCGTCAGCCAGTTCATCGGTTAATGTAAAAAAGACAGCCCCTTGCCGGTCGGCAAGGGGCTTTTTGTTTTGTATGGGATTATTCCTGCTCCTCGGCGACAATCGCGATGTGCAGCTCGTCCAGCTGCTTCTGGGTGACTTCGGAGGGAGCGTCCATCATGACGTCCTGGGCCTTCTGGTTCATGGGGAAGGTGATGACCTCACGGATGGACTCCTCGCCGGTCAGCAGCATTACCAGACGGTCAACGCCGGGTGCTGCGCCTGCGTGGGGAGGCGCACCGTAGGTAAAGGCGTTGTACATTGCAGGGAACTTGGCCTTTACATCTTCTTCGCC
>JAFYPP010000072.1 GCA_017559995.1 Clostridia bacterium
ATGCAGTATCTGGATACCCATCTGGTGGAACTGCATTACCAGATCCCCCTGAACGAGATCATTTACGACTTCTTCGACGCCCTGAAGGCACGCACCAAGGGCTACGCCTCTCTGGACTATCAGCTGTCCGAGTACCGCCCCTCCGATCTGGTGAAGGTGGATATGCTGCTCAACGGCGACCAGGTGGACGCGCTGTCCTTTATTGCTCATCGTGAAAAGGCCTATGCCCGTGCCCGCCGCATCTGTGAAAAGCTGAAGGAGAATATCCCCCGTCAGATGTTCGAGGTGCCCATCCAGGCTGCCATCGGCGGCAAGGTCATCGCCCGCGAGACCGTCAAGGCCATGCGTAAGGACGTTCTGGCCAAGTGCTACGGCGGCGATATCACCCGTACGAAGAAGCTGCTGGAGAAGCAGAAGGAAGGTAAGAAAAAGATGCGCTCTCTGGGTACCGTTCAGGTCCCCACCGAGGCCTTTATGGCCGTGCTGCGTCTTGACGAGGAATAAGATGAACGGCAATCTGGGCGTTTATTTCCACATCCCGTTCTGCCGCAGCAAGTGCGCCTACTGCGATTTCTGTTCCACCTCCCAGTGGGACGACAAGGTGATGGACGCCTATCTGGAGGCGCTGATCCGCCAGCTGGGGGATTTCTTCCTGCCCGGCGGCAGCCATACGGTGGACACCGTGTATATCGGCGGCGGCACCCCTTCGGTGTTGGGCGGAAAGCGGCTGGCAAAGCTGCTGAAGGCCCTGTCCAAAAAGATAACCTTGACCCGCACCTGTGAGATCACGGTGGAGGTCAACCCGGAAAGTGCCGACAAGGCGCTGTTCAAGCAGCTGAAGGCCGCCGGAGTCAACCGGATCTCCATGGGTGTGCAGACCTCCGACGACGCCCTCCTGCGCCGGATCGGACGGATCCACACCTTTGAAAAGGCCCGGGAGGCGGTGGAACTGTGCAGAAAATACTGCACCGACAACCTGTCCCTCGACCTGATCTACGGCCTGCCCGGACAGACCATGGAGGGCTGGCTGCAAAGCGTGGAGGATATCTGCGCCCTTGCGCCCAAACACATTTCCTGCTACGCCCTCAAGCTGGAGGAGGGGACACCCCTGTGGAAGGAAGACCCCGTCCTGCCCGATGACGACGCGCAGGCCGATATGTATCTGGCGGCCATCGAGATCCTGGCAGGGAAGGGCTATGTCCAGTACGAAATTTCCAACTTCGCCCAGCGGGGATTCCGCTCCCGGCATAACAGCCGGTACTGGGATCTGTCCGATTATCTGGGCTTCGGCTGTGCCGCTCACAGCTTTTACGGCGGAAAGCGGTTCAGCTTTACATCCGATATCCATGGGTACATTCAGGGCATGAACGGAAATGCCCCCATCGTGGAAGAAGCCGACGAGCTGGCTTATACCGACCGGGTGGGGGAATTTGTCATGCTCGCCCTGCGCACCTGTGACGGTATCGACGAAAACGCCTTTTACAGCCGCTGGAAACGGGAGTTCACGCCCTATGCCAAACGGCTGCAGCCCTATCTTGCCAGCGGCCACGTGAAAAACGACGCCGGCCGGTGGCATCTGACGCCGGAAGGCTTTTTGGTGTCCAACGCCATCATCGGCGACGTGCTGGACGCCGTCTGTGAAGAATGTTAGAAGGGGAGGGGTCCTATGAAACCTACCTTAAGTGAATTGATCCGGCCCTACCGATCCATCTCCATCATCGGTATGTGCAAAAATGCCGGTAAGACCACCGCGCTCAACCAGATCATCAAGGAAGTCAAGGGCAGCGGCCGTGTGCTGGCCCTGACCTCCATTGGCCGTGACGGTGAGGACAAAGACCTGGTCACCGGCACCAAAAAGCCCGGTATCCACGTGGAGGAGGGCACCCTGGTGGCCACCGCCGCCGATCTGATCCTGCGCCACTGTGACGTCACCCGTGAGATCATCGACACCACCGGTATCTCTACGCCCATGGGCGACGTGGTGATGCTGCGTGCCCGTTCGGACGGCAACATCCAGATCGCCGGTCCTTCCATCACCAACCAGCTGGCCCGCGTGCGCGAGCAGTTCTTCCGCCACGGCGCCGACGTGGTCATGATCGACGGCGCTTTGAGCCGCAAGACCCTGTGCAGCCGCAAGGTCACCGAGGCCACCATTCTGTGCACCGGTGCCTCCTACAACAAAAACATCAACACCGTCATCGAAGATACCGCCTACAACTGCGAGATCCTCACCCTGCCCGAAACGGGCGATGAGGAGATCCGCCGCACGGTGGAACCGCTGGAGGATTTCCGCGGCACCATCATCTTTGCGGAAAAGGGCTCCTGGACCATCCCCGACGGTCTGTCGGTAGAGGATGCCCTGCGCAAAGACGAGGCCAAGGGCGCCCGGGCCATCTTCTTCGGCGGCGCGCTGTCGGACTTCCTGATGAAGCCGCTGCTCATGTCCAGCGCCCCGCTGAAGGGCCTGACCTTCGTGGTGCGTGACAGCAGCAAAATCCTGCTCAAGCGGGAGAACTACGATAAGATCGCCCGCCGGGGCATCACCCTGGAGGTGCTGGACACCGTCAATCTGGTGGCCGTCACCGTCAATCCTTTCTCGGCGTACGGTTTCCACTTTTCCAAAGAAGAACTGATGTCCCGCATGGAGGCCCGGGTGGGCCTGCCGGTCATCAACGTAATGGAGGATGCAAAATGATCAGTCTGCCTTTTGCACAGCGTGAAAATATCGGCTTCCAGTATGTGCTGGACGCCTTGAAGCCCTGCTCTCCCTACGGCGAGGAACTGGTGCGGGAACTCAAGCCCTTTGCACCCGGCCAGAAAGCCGAACTGCAGCGCCAGCTGCAGAATATCCAGCGGGTGCTGACCGTGTTGGAAGCCGAAGCCATCGACAGCGGCAAGAAGCCCCGCCGTGAGGCACCTGTTTGCGACCTGCCCGAAATGCAGGCCGAAATGGACCGTCTGCGCGCCGCTCTGGAGCAGAGCGAGGGCTGCCAGAAAGCACTGGACAAGCTGCTGCTGGTGTTCATGACGGTGAAAAACGTCCGTCCCACCGCCGTCAAGTGCCGTGAGGCCGCCCTGAACGAGATCGAACTGTTCGAGCTCAAGCGCTTCCTGCTGAAGTGCGACGAGATGCTGCCCCTGTTCAACGAGATCCAGCCCATCCTGCAGCTGGAGGGCATCTCTCTGAAGGATACGTCCGCCGCTCTGGATCTGCTGGATCCCGAGAAGAACCGCGTGGCGTCCTTCTACATCGCCGACGGCTACTCCCAGACCCTGCGCGCCCTGCGCAAGGAAAAGCGCGCTCTGGAGGAGCAGATCCGCCCCCTGCCCGACGGCGAGGAAAAGGAAGCGCTGCAGGCCCAGCGTTCCCGTGTGGCTGCTGAGGAAGAGCACGAGGAGATGCGCATCCGCGGTGAACTGTCCGAGGGTCTGCGTCCCTATATCGACGATATGCTGCACAACATGGTGGCCATTGCCGACATCGACCTGACGGTGGAAAAGGCCTGCCTGGCACTGCGCTACGGCGGCACCATGCCCGTCTTTACCGAAAGCACTTTGGACATGACCGATATGGTCAACCCCCAAATCGCTGACGCCGTGGCCGGCAGGGGAAAGACCTTTACACCGGTGTCCATCGCGCTGGAAAAGGGCGCCACTGTCATCACCGGTGCCAACATGGGCGGCAAGAGCGTTGCCCTCAAGACCATCGCGCTGAACATCCTGCTGATCCAGTGCGGTTTCTTCCCCTTTGCCAAAAAGGCCAGCGCCCCGCTGTTTGACGGTATGTACATCATCTCCGAGGATCTGGAGAACATCGACCGCGGTCTGTCCAGCTTCGGCGGCGAGATGGTGCGTTTCAACCAGGTGGTCCGCCAGATGAGCGAAGGCTTCGTGTTCATCATGCTGGACGAGTTTGCCCGCGGCACCAACCCCGACGAGGGCGCCGCCATCGTGCAGGCCGTCACCCAGTACCTCAATGACAAGAACGCCGTCACCGTTCTGGCCACCCACTACGACAACGTGGCACAGAAGGGTTCCGCCCATTATCAGGTCATCGGCCTGAAGGATCTGGATGTGGATAAGCTGCAGGCCGAGATCGCCGCCCGTGGCGGTGACGTGGGTGTGGAACTCATCAGCCAGCACATGAACTACGGCCTCTACCGCGTGGAAGGACGACAGGATTGTCCCCGTGATGCCCTGAACATTTGCCGCCTGCTGGGCATGAACAGGGAGATCTTGGAAATGGTCGAAAAAAACTACGATCGATAAGGGAAAAGTATTGACATAATTTCGACATTCGCTTATAATTTGTTATGCGGAAGATTGGGTCTTTGTGCCCACAAAAGTTCATATTTTGGCAATAGAGGCGCGGGAAATAAGGTAACTGGTCGATGCTAACGGGAAGGATCCCGGATGTGGCCGGAGAATGTGTTTTTCGCCGAAAGCGCGTCATGGATCCTTACGGGCGCACTTGGGAGCTGGGCTCAGTGCGCAGCGACTGTCATGTCATCATGAAGCGCTATTGACTGTGAAGTTTAACTTTGCAGGTCATAGCGCTTTTTTATAACTTTTATTTGCGAAATCGCAAAAAACCAACAAACTTTTGCGTGTTATATTAAATTATCCATAAAATTTTAGGAGGAAACAAACATGGAAACTGTTAAGTCTATGCTGAGACTGCGCATGAGCGCCAAGGACGCCCATTACGGCGGAAATCTGGTCGACGGTGCCCACATGGTCCACCTGTTCGGCGACGTTGCTACCGAGCTGCTGATCATCCAGGACGGCGATGAGGGCCTGTTCTGCGCTTACGACAACATCGAGTTCCTGGCTCCCGTCTACGCCGGTGACTACATCGAGGCCGTTGGCGAGATCACTCACGTCGGCAACTCTTCCCGCAAGATGAAGTTCGAGGCTCGCAAGGTCATCGTTTCTCGCCCCGACATCAACGATTCCGCTGCTGACGTCCTGGCCGAGCCCATCGTGGTCTGCCGCGCTACCGGCACCTGCGTCACCCCCAAGGACAAGCAGAACGTCCCCCGCAAGTAAGTAAGCAAGCTTCTTACATAAAATTATTTGCGAGAAAGGAATTGATTCCAATGGAAAAGCTGATCATCACTGCTGCTATCTGCGGCGCTGAAGTCACCAAGGAGCACAACCCCGCCGTTCCTTACACCAAGGAGGAAATGGTCCGTGAGGCTAAGGCCGCTTACGATGCCGGCGCTGCCGTCATCCACGTCCACGTCCGTACCGACGAGGGCAAGCCCACCCAGTCCAAGGAGCGCTTCGCTGAAATCCTGCCCGCTATTCAGGAAGCTTGCCCCGAGGCTATTCTGATCCCCTCCACCGGCGGCGCCACCGGCATGACTCCCGAAGAGCGCCTGCAGCCCACCGAGCTGATGCCCGAGATGGCCACTCTGGACTGCGGTACCTGCAACTTCGGTGACGATATCTTCGTCAACGATATGCCCACCATGCGCGCTTTCGGTAAGCGTATGCTGGAGAACAACATCAAGCCCGAGTACGAGTGCTTCGAGATCGGTCACCTGGACACCGTGGTCAACATGGCCAACAAGGGTCTGGTTCCCGGCGCTCCCATGCAGTTCAACTTCGTTCTGGGCGTTAACGGCTGCACCCCCGCTACTCCCGAGAATCTGGCCTTCCTGGTCAACAAGATCCCCGCTGGTTCCACCTGGACCGTCACCGGCGTCGGCCGTGGCGCTTGGCCCATGGTCGCTACCGGTATCATCATGGGCGGTCATGTCCGTGTTGGTTTCGAGGACAACATCTATCTGGAGCGCGGCGTGAAGGCCAAGTCCAACGGCGAACTGGTTGAGAAGGTCAAGGCCTTCGCCAAGCTGCTGGGCCGCGAGGTCGCTACTCCCGCCGAGGCCCGCGAGATCCTGGGCCTGAAGAAGTAAGTTAAACCCCGCTTTAATTTAAATCAATATTTATTTTTTAGGAGGAAACTACCAATGGCTATGAAAGGCAACAAGTACGGTTCTCACCGCGTTATCGAGCCCAAGGGCGTTCTGACCCAGGCTGCCTGGAAGATCGACAACGACATGACCAAGCTGTACTCCAACGAAATCATCTGCAACGTCACTTCTCTGAACGTTGACTCTGCTTCTTTCACTCAGATCGAGGAAGCTTGCGGCGGCGATGAGCAGAAGATCGGCGAAATGATCATGGGTATCGTCGCTGAGCGCGGCAAGCAGCAGAACCCCGTCACCGGTTCCGGTGGTATGTTCAAGGGCGAAGTTGCTTACATCGGCGAGGACCTGCTGGCTAAGCCCGGCTTCGACCTGAAGGTCGGCGACAAGATCGTCTCCCTGGTCTCTCTGTCCATGACTCCCCTGAAGATCGAGAAGATCCTGGCCATCCACAAGGATATCGACCGCGTCGACATCGTCGGCCAGGCCGTCCTGTTCGAGTCCGCTCTGTACGCTAAGATGCCCGATGATATGTCCGAGCCTCTGGCTCTGGCCGCTCTGGACGTCGCCGGCGCTCCCGCTCAGGCCCGCAAGCTGCCCAAGGAGGGCGACAGCGTCCTGATCCTGGGTGCTAACGGCAAGTCCGGCGTTCTGTGCGGTTGGGAAGCCATGAAGAAGGTTGGCCCCAACGGTAAGGTTGTCGGCGTCGTCCGTAACCCCAAGCAGGTCCCCGACCTGATGGAGCTGGGCGTCTACACTGACGTTATCGTTGCTGACTGCACCAAGCCCGTCGAGGTTATGGAGGCCGCTCTGGCTGTCAACGGTGGTAAGGAATACGACCTGTCCATCAGCTGCGTCAACATCGAGTCCTGCGAGATGTCCGCTATCCTGCCCGTCCGCGATGACGGTAAGGTCTACTTCTTCTCCATGGCTACCAGCTTCACCAAGGCCGCTCTGGGCGCCGAGGGTATCGGTAAGGACGTCGAGATGATCGTCGGTAACGGTTATACCAAGAACCACGCCAACATCACTCTGGATGTTCTGCGCGAGTCCGAGAAGCTGCGCAAGCTGTTCGAGGCTAAGTACATCTAATCGATCAACTTCCAAAATGTTAAACCTGCAGGGGCACAGCCCCTGCAGGTTTCGCCCTAAAAATAACGATTTTAATAAGTTAAAGGAGCGTAATTCCAATGAGAAAGAGCAGAGAAAACGGCCTGTTCAAGGATGTTCCCGACCATCTGTGGAACGACTGGCACTGGCAGGTTGAAAACCGCATCGAGACCCTGGATCAGCTGAAGCAGCACATCACCCTTACTCCCGAAGAGGAAGAGGGCGTTGCTACCACCCTGGGCAAGCTGCGTATGTCCGTCACCCCCTACTACCTGTCCCTGATCGATCTGAACGATCCCTTCGATCCCATCCGTAAGCAGGCTATCCCCACCGGCGCCGAGCTGGAGTTTGCCAAGTACGAGGAAGCTGACCCCCTGCACGAGGATACCGACTCCTCCTGCGCCGGTCTGACTCACCGTTATCCCGACCGCGTTCTGTTCCTGATCACCGACCAGTGCTCCATGTACTGCCGTCATTGCACCCGTCGCCGCTTCGCCGGTACCTGCGATGCCGAGGTGCCCAAGCAGCAGATCGACAACTGCATCGAGTACATCCGTAACCATCCCGAGGTCCGCGACGTCCTGCTGTCCGGCGGCGACTCCCTGCTGGTCTCCGATGAGCTGCTGGAGTACATCATCTCCCGCGTCCGCGCCATCCCCCACGTCGAGATCATCCGTCTGGGCTCTCGTACCCCCGTCGTTATGCCCCAGCGTATCACTCCCGAGCTGTGCAACATCTTCAAGAAGTATCATCCCATCTGGCTGAACACCCACTTCAACTGCCCCCAGGAGATCACTGAAGAAGCTGCCCGCGCTACCACCATGCTGGCCGACGCCGGTGTCCCCCTGGGCAACCAGTCCGTCCTGCTGGCCGGTGTTAACGACTGCGTCCACGTCATGCTGAAGCTGGTCAACGAGCTGGTTCGCATCCGTGTCCGTCCCTACTACATCTATCAGTGCGACCCCTCTCTGGGTCTGAGCCACTTCCGTACCACCGTTTCCAAGGGTATCGAAATCATGGAAGCTCTGCGTGGTCATACCTCCGGCTACTGCGTCCCCACCTTCGTTGTCGACGCTCCCGGCGGCGGCGGCAAGACTCCCGTCATGCCCACCTACGTCATTTCCCAGACTCCTCGCAAGGTTATCCTGCGTAACTTCGAGGGTGTTATCACCACTTACACCGAGCCCGAGCACTACGACAACAAGTGCAACTGCCCCGTCTGTACCGGCAAGGAAACCCCCAAGATCCCCAAGACCGGTGTCGCTGGCCTGGCTCAGGGCATCGAGCAGAAGTATCTGGAGCCCACCAAGCTGCTGCGTAGAGACCGTCATCAGCACTAATCAAATTTTCGATTAAGGAAAGGCGAAGTATGGAATCTAGACTGAATCTGAACATGGAGCTGGTCGAGAAAGCTCGCGCCAGCGCTTCCAAGGTCGCTGATGACGTCCAGGAGTTCATCGACGCTCATACTACCGTTACTGTCGAGCGGGCGATTTGCCGCCTGCTCGGCATCGACGGCGTGAATGACGTCGACGTGCCCCTGCCCAACGTCGTTGTGGACCATCTGCTGGAGAAGGGCATCCTGCCCGGCGGCGCTTCCTTCTATATTGGTAACGCCATGGCCGAGTACGGCATCGATCCTCAGGCTGTTGCCGAGAAGGTCGCTGCTGGCGAGCTGGATCTGACCAAGGTCCCCGTGCACACCGCTGAAGAAGTGCGTGCTGCCATCATGCCCGTTGTTAACGCTACTCTGGAGCGTATCAACAACAACGTTGCCACCCGTAACGAGTTCCTGAAGGAGTTCGGCGATAAGACCGGCCCCTATCTGTACATCATCGTTGCTACCGGTAACATCTATGAGGATATCATCCAGGCTAAGGCCGGCGCCAAGCAGGGCGCTGATATCATCGCCGTTATCCGTACCACCGGTCAGTCCCTGCTGGACTACGTGCCTTACGGCGCTACCACCGAGGGCTTCGGCGGTACCTACGCTACTCAGGAGAACTTCCGCCTGATGCGTGCCGCTCTGGACGAGGTCGGCGCCGAGCAGAAGCGCTACATCCGTCTGTGCAACTACTGCTCCGGTCTGTGCATGCCCGAGATCGCCGCTATGGGCGCTCTGGAGCGTCTGGACGTTATGCTGAACGACGCTCTGTACGGCATTCTGTTCCGCGACATCAACATGCAGCGTACCATC
>JAFYPP010000073.1 GCA_017559995.1 Clostridia bacterium
CTCCGACACACCCGCCTGCGGGCGGGCGTCGAACCGTCGCTTCTCGGTTGGGATCACAGACAATAAAAATCAGGGCATCCCGCAAGGGATACCCTGATTTTTTGGTGCCGGTGACCGGACTCGAACCGGTACGCTGTCGCCAGCGGTGGATTTTGAGTCCACTACGTCTACCAATTCCATCACACCGGCAGGTGCGAAAAATATTATACACAAAAGAGGCGCTGTTGGCAAGAGGAAAAATAAAATCGTCCTGCTTTTTAGCAGGACGATTTTCTGGCGGAGTAGGAGGGATTCGAACCCTCGGGCCGCTTTTGACGGCCACACGATTTCCAGTCGTGCTCGTTATGACCACTTCGATACTACTCCATATTCACTTGCTTCGCCGTACTCGGCGCGACAGCAAAATGTATTATACCAGTTTTTCGGCAAGAGTCAACCCCTTTTTTAAAAAAATATTATTTTGTGAGAAAGAAAGGCCGAGCCTCCGTTTGAGCAGGAAGCTCGGCCGAGATCATAACGAGAGGAACCTATCAACTGTGAAAAACTTTGACCAGCTGGGGGATGGGTTCCTCATGGGTCACACAGCGTACAGGCTTGGTGCGGTACACCCTGTAGCAGCCATTGCAGGCCAGGCAGGGACTTTCCTCCTGCTCTCCGGCTTTCATGCGGGCGATGAAGTCGGGTTGGCAGATGAGAGAGCGGCTGAAGCTGACGAAGGGGATGCCTGCATCCAGCACCTGCTGGGCTGTTTCCCGGGAAAAGATACCGCCCACCAGTGCCAGAGGAACGGTGATGCCCTCACGGGCAGCCAGCAGCTCATCCAGGTAGAAGGGCTTTTTGATCCCGGCTCTGGCGGCGAAATCGATGCCGCTGACCTCAATGCCGTCCACGCCTGCGTCTTCGTAAAGTTTCAGCAGGGCGGACAAATCGCCGCAGCCGTTGGAGTCTGCTTTGACCAGCAGGGCGAAGTCGGGACCGCAGGCGGCACGGACGGCCCGGATGATGCGGCCGGGCAGACGGAATCGATTCTCCAGGCTGCCGCCGTACGCATCCGTCCGGTGATTTTCAGAGGGGTTGAGGAAAGAGGAGAGCAGGTAACCGTGAGCGGTGTGGATCTGTACGCCGTCCAGGCCGGCCTGCTTGCACAGCTGCGCCGCCAGCACAAAGCGATCCACGAGCTGGTCGATTTCCTCGAGGGTAAAGTCGGCGGGCCACTTGGCGGGTTGTCCATTGACTGCGGGAATGGCCTTGGGGCCGCTGTGGCTGAGCTGGGTCAGCAGGCAGCCTCCGCAGGCATGAACGCCCTGGGCGGCATAGCGGAGCAGGTCCACATTGGTCTGCTCGTCCAGAACAGGCTGTCCTTCATCGGCGCGCTGGGTGCGGTCCACCGTCATGTGGCCGGTGATGACCAGACCGATCTCATTGCGGGCCAGTTCGATTTGCACATCCGCCCAGGTTTGGGTCAGCCGGCCATCTGACTCGGAAAAATGTTCATTGGTAGCAGAGCGGATCACACGGTTTTTCAGCATAAGAGGCCCAAGTTTGGCCGGTTCCCACAAAGTATACATTCTGATCGCCTCCATATCCGCATTATAACAAAGGTTTTTTTGCCTGACAAGAGCCTTGCGCTGACATAAAAACGCCCCGTACGGTGGCGTACGGGGCGCGGCGCTTACGTATGGTGTTCTTCCAGCATGTTCAACAGTAACTGCTCATTTTCCTGGGCGGCCCGGGTAAGTGCCTTGGATTTCTCCAGCAGGGCAGCCAGAACCTCGTCATAGCGCCCCATGAGGGCGTCGGCCCGAAGGATAGCGGCGCGGCTATCAAAGCGTTCCACAGTGCCGGCGGCGGGCAGGTCCAGCTCCTGAAGGTAGCTCTCGACCTTGGGATCATAGACCAAGCCCATGGAGGGTACCGCCATCCGCGCGGCGAAAATGAGGGTGTGCAGACGCATGGCCAGACAGAGCTTTGCCTGGCCCAGAACGCCCATCAGTTCCCGGGGAGTACAGGGGGCCTCCAGCAGGAAGGACGGCTCCTTCATGGCCTGGCGGACCTTTTGCGTTGTATCCAGGTCGCGGGAGGGCTGCATGAGCAGGAAGAGGACTTCCAGACCGTGTTTGAGGCGCAGGTGGTCGCACAGAATGGCCAGCTCGCCGGGGAACCGGTCGGCTCCCGGCCAGTCGCGGACCGAAACGGCGACGAAGGGGGTGCCCGGAGTGAGTCCGGCCTGCTCCAGAAGCTCCCGGCTGCGCGCCTCGGATGCGGGAGCGAGGTGGAAGACAGGATCCGCAGTCACATGCAGGTCATTTCGCTTTACACCCATAGCGGTCAATTCCTTGGCGGAGCTGTGGTCACGCAGGGTGACGACGCAGGCACGCTCCACCGCTTTTTTTACCCGGCGGCGGTTATTTTTCTTGCGGACCGGGCCGATGCCGTTGGCATACAGCATGACGGGCTTGCCCAATCCCTCGGCGCAGCGGATGACAGACAGGTAGTAGAGCAGGGAACGGGTGGAGGTGGTGTCCTGAAGCAGGCTGCCGCCGCCGGAGAGCAGCGCATCGCTGCGGCGCAGGGCGGAAAAGACCTTGGTCACGTGGAAGCGGGGGATGGCCTCCAGCCCATACTGGCGGCGGGTGAGGCCGGGGTCGTTGGACAGGACAGTGAGGGATACCTCGTCGCTGGCCGCTCCAATGGCTTGCTGGATGGAGGCCAGAATGGCGTCATCGCCGGCGTTGGAGAAGCCGTAATAGCCGCTGATGAGGACCTGAAACTTACGGCGGCGCACCTGTTCATACATGGCCAGACAATCGCTGGCCATGCGGCGGACGGAGTAGTGGTCGAAGATCACCTGGCGGCCGTAGGCACCTGCCCGTTCCTTCTCCTCGGGGGAAAGGTTCATGGCGGTGGTCACATCGGCCAGCAAGGTGGCGTGGTCGGACATGGGAAGACCCCGGCAGCAGAAGTTGCCTGCCTGGGCTTCGGTCAGCTTTTCGGGTCCAAACAGACCGTGATAGCCCTCATTGCCCGCCACGATGACGGGTTTTCCGGCGGCCATGGCCTCCAGCGCGGCACGGGACACGCCCACAAAGACCTGGCCGGCGGCCACGATCTCGTTGATGTCGGTGCGGGGGCCGGTCATGGTGATACATTGGCGGCCCAGCTTTTGGTTGGCCTGCTTTGCAAGGGCGTTCAGTTCGTCAAAGACATTTCCGCCGCCGGCGATGAGCAGCTGGATGCCGGGAATGGCTTTGTCCAGCTCGGGAGCGATCTCGATGAGCTGCCGGGCTACCAGGGCACGGTCAGCGTCCATGCGGCTGACGTAGGAGAGAATAGGCTTGTCCTTGTCCAGACCAAATTCCGCGACCACCTTGTCACCGGACAGGGCGGGGGAGAACTTGTCCGTGTCGATGCCGTTGATGGTGACGGAGATGTGCTCGGCGGGCAGGCCGTATTCCCGGATGAGGTAGGCCTTGATGTCGTCGGAGACGGCAATGGTGCGCTGGCCCCAGTTGGTCAGGTGGCGCAGCATGCCCTGGGTGTTGAAGACCCAGTGGGCGGTGGTGACGAAGGGGAAGCCCATGGACCGGTGGAGCAGGCCGCATAGAAAGGCGGGGATGCGGGCGTGGGCGTGGACCACGTCGGGGTTTTCCTGGCGGATCACACCGCGCAGAATGGACAGGGACCGGCGCATCTCACGAAAGCCGCGCCGGTGCATGGGAGCGTTGTAGTGGCGGATACCGGCGGCGGTGATCTCCGGAACGTAAACGCCGCCGTTGGAGATGATGGCAACGTCATGTCCCTGGCTGTTGAGCTGCTTGGACAGCTCTACGATGTGGGTCTCGGCGCCGCCGATGTCAAGACCCATGGTGGCCATAAGGATCTTCATAGAATGATTCCTTTCTGAAGCTTATCCGATGGCGGTGATCACGCCCACAAACTGGGCGTAGGGGGTGTGGAAGTTACGGGAGGAGTTGACGCCCAGGTCGTAGACCCGGTTGAGGAGGTGACGGCCCTCGCTGCAAATGCCCTCACCCTCCACGGTGAGCAGGAGGGAAACAGCGTCCTCCATGGGTGCCATCTCCAGGGTCCCGTCGTGGAACTCGGCCAGCTTGGAGGCCTCCATCACTTCGATGTTCTTGATGGTGCCCAGGGAGCCGCCGCTGCTGCGGTCCATGTCGTACATGGGGTCGTCCACCCGGATGGCGTCGCTCACATAGGTGCGCACGCCGCTGACCAGCACCTGATAGGTGATGGTATCGTTGGAGGTGGAGGTGGAGGTGATCTCATTGTGGTTGGTCTTCAGATAGAGGGCGGCGCCCATGGCGGCCACCACCAGGATGACCAGCACGTCGATGATGCTGATCTTGCCGAACAGACGGCCGTTGTTGTCGATCAGTTTCATTTCAGACCCTCCCGTTCCATGGAAGTGATGGGGCCGCTGGCCATGTAGCCCTCTCCCCGGATGTAGGCGGTTGCGCCCACCCGCAGGGCGTAGCCGCCACCCACGGTGACAGCTTCATCGGTGATGGTGCAGGGGGACTCGACGGTGACCAGCACATCGGTGTAGCCGTCCAGAGCGGCCAGCACGTACTGGCGGTTTTCATGGTCCAGCATCAGGGACTCCATCCGGACAGGCTCAGCGTACACCACGGTACCCAGCTCATAATTCTTGATGTTGTCCACCAGCTTGTCACCCGGCTCGATCAGGGATTCGGTGCCCTTGATCCACTTCTGGAAGCGGACGGTGTAGCGAATAGTGGTGCTGTTGGCAGCAGGAGTGTCGGCGGAGGCGGCGGGGGCGGGCTTAACCATAAACCACAGCAGGACGGCGCCCACGACCAGGGCAAGCACCAGCACGATGCCGTCAAAAAGATTCAGGCGCAGGCGGAATTTCGGTGTCTTTTGTTCCATCGTTATACTCCTTTTTTCTTCAGGACGTTGAGGTAGATCTGTTCGGTGTTCCGGGCGAAGATGGGGCCGGTGAACCGGC
>JAFYPP010000074.1 GCA_017559995.1 Clostridia bacterium
CGCCGTCAACGCCGCCGCCTCCTTTGGCGCGGTGAAGGGCGTGGGCGACGGCCTGTTCGCCCCCGACCGTGTCATCACCCGTCAGGAAGCCGCCGTGCTGATGGCCCGTCTGGCCGACACCTGCGGCATGAATACCGCCATGAACGACGCCGCCGTGCGCAACGTGCTGTCGGCCTTTGGCGATTACCGCGCCTGCGCCGACTGGGCCGCCGAAGGCCTTGCCTTCTGCTACCGGAGCGGCATTCTGGACGACAGCGCCCTGAACATCGACCCCACCGCCCCGGTGACCCGTGCCGAGGCCGCCGCCATGTTCCACGCCCTGCTGGACGGCGCCCTTTTGTTGGAGAATTGATATGAAAGACTGTTTTTCCACCTATCATCCGGTGGTGAATCTGGTGTACTTCGCCCTGGTGCTGGGGTGCGCCATGTTCCTTTTGCACCCGGTATGTCTGGTGATCGCCCTGCTGTGCGGAGCGGGGTACGCCCTGTGTCTCAACGGCAAAAAGGCTCTGGGCCTGTGCCTCAAGGGCGTTTTGCCCATGATGGTGTTCGCCGCCGTCCTCAACCCCATTTTCAGCCACGAGGGCGTCACCATCCTCGCCTGGCTGCCCTCGGGCAACCCGTTGACGCTGGAGTCCATCCTGTACGGTCTGGCGGCGGCAGGTATGCTGGGGGGCGTGGTGCTATGGTTTTCCTGCTTCAGCGCCGTGATCACCTCGGACAAGTTCGTGTACCTCTTCGGACGGGTGATCCCCGCCCTGTCGCTGGTGCTGTCCATGGCCCTGCGGTTCGTGCCCCGCTTTTTGCAGCAGCTGAAGGTGGTCACCCGTGCCCAGAAGTGCATCGGCCGTGACCCCTCCCGGGGCAGTTTGTTCCACCGGGTGCGGTGCGCCGGCGCCATCCTCAAGATCATGATCTCGTGGGCGCTGGAAAACGGCATCGACACCGCCGACAGTATGAAAAGCCGGGGCTACGGCCTGCCGGGGCGGACGGCCTTTTCGGTGTACCGCTTTGACCGACGGGACGGTCAGGCGCTGGCGGTCATCGCCCTGCTGGGCGGCGCCGTGCTGGCCGGGGCGGCCTTTGGCGGCCTCACCTGGCGGTATTTCCCCTCGGTAAAATGGAGCACCGCGCCCCTGTCCCTGTGCGTGCTGGCGGCCTACGCCGCCCTGTGCGCCTTCCCCATCATCCTCAACCGAAAGGAGGAACGCAAATGGAAAGCTTTACGCTCAAAAATCTGAGCTTCACCTATCCCGACCGCAAGGATCCTGCCATCTCCCACCTGTCGCTGACGGTGCGGGCCGGTGAGTTCGTCACCCTTTGCGGTCCCTCCGGCTGCGGCAAGACCACCCTTTTGCGGCAGCTGAAGCCCGCGCTGGCCCCCCACGGCAAGCTGGAGGGCGAGATCTTTTTTGAAAACACCCCGGTGCGTGACCTGCCCCAGCGGGAGCAGAGTGCCCGCATCGGTTTTGTGCTGCAGAACCCCGACAACCAGATCGTCACCGACAAGGTGTGGCACGAGCTGGCCTTCGGTCTGGAGAGTCTGGGGTACGACACCCCCACCATCCGCCGCCGGGTTGCCGAGATGGCCAGCTTTTTCGGCATCGAAAACTGGTTTTACAAGAACGTTTCCCAGCTGTCCGGCGGTCAGAAGCAGCTTTTGAATCTGGCGGCCATTATGGCCATGCAGCCGTCGGTGCTCATTCTGGACGAGCCCACCTCCCAGCTGGACCCCATCGCCGCCGCCGACTTTCTGGCCACGGTGGGCCGCATCAACCGGGAGCTGGGCACCACCGTCATCTGCACCGAGCACCGGCTGGAGGAGGTTTTCCCCTACAGCCACCGGGTGCTGGTGATGGACGAGGGCAAACTCATCGCCGATGACACCCCCGCCCGGGTGGGTGAGGCCCTCAAGGCCGCCGGCCATCGGATGTTTGCCTCCATGCCCACCCCCATGCAGGTGTACGCCGCCGTGGACAACGCCCTGCCCTGTCCCGTCACCGTGCGGGAGGGCCGTGACTGGCTGGACGCTTTGGCAAAGGACCGCCCGCTGGGCGCGGTGCCTGCCGAGGCCATCCCTGCCCCGGCATCCCGGACGCCTGCCGCCAGGCTGGAGGAGGTATGGTTCCGCTACGAGCAGGACTCCCCCGACATCACCAAAGGTCTGGATCTGGAGATCTATCCCGGCCAGCTGCTGGCCATTCTGGGCGGCAACGGCGCCGGCAAGTCCACCACCCTGTCCCTGCTGGCCGGCCTGCACAAGCCCTATCGGGGCAAGGTGCATCTGTTCGGCAAGGAGGTCGCCCAGACGCCCCGGCCGGGTATTTTGGGCGTGCTGCCCCAGGACCCCCGGGCGCTGTTCGTGAAAAGCACCGTGGGCGAGGATCTGGCCGACGCCCTGCGGGATGCCGGCCTGTCCAAGGAAGAGGGCGCTGCCCGGCTGGGCCGGGTCATCGGCCTGTGCCATCTGGAGGCCCTGCTGGACCGCCATCCCTTTGACCTGTCGGGCGGCGAGCAGCAGCGTGCCGCGCTGGCGAAGGTCTTGCTGCTGCAGCCCCGTCTGCTGCTGCTGGACGAACCCACCAAGGGTCTGGACACCGCCTTTCAGGAGGAGCTGGCCGTCATTCTGCGGCGGCTCACCGACAGCGGCGTGGCCATCCTGATGGTGAGCCACGACATCGGCTTTTGCGCCCGTCACGCCCACCAATGCGCCCTGTTTTTTGACGGCGTCATCGCCGCCCGGGGCACGCCCAGAGAGTTTTTCAGCGGCAACAGCTTTTACACCACCGCCGCCAACCGCATGGCACGGCACCTGCTGCCCGATGCCGTGACCCCCGAGGACCTCATCGCCGCCTGCGGCGGCACCCTGCCCCAGGCCCCCGACCTCCCCGGCGACGACCTGTATCCGCCCCTCCCTACTGAAGAGCCGGAGGGCAAAACCGCCCGGGAACCCCGGAAAAAGCTGCCCCTGTGGCGCAAGCTGGTGGCCGCCGCCGCCGGTGCC
>JAFYPP010000075.1 GCA_017559995.1 Clostridia bacterium
AAGAACGCCTTGCGGCCGGGATACTGAGCGACTTCACCCAGTTCTTCCTCGATGCGCAGCAGCTGGTTGTACTTGGCAACGCGGTCGGTGCGGGAGGGAGCGCCGGTCTTGATCTGGCCGGCGTTGAGGGCCACGGAGATGTCGGCGATGGTGGTGTCCTCGGTCTCGCCGGAACGGTGAGAAACGACGGCGGTGTAGCCGGCGCGGTTGGCCATCTGGATGGCGTCCAGAGTCTCGGTCAGGGTGCCGATCTGGTTGACCTTGATCAGGATGGCGTTGGCAACACCCTTCTCAATGCCGGTGGACAGACGCTCCACGTTGGTGACGAACAGGTCGTCGCCAACCAGCTGGACACGGTCGCCGATGGTCTTGGTGAGCATGGCCCATCCTTCCCAGTCGTTCTCACCCATGCCGTCCTCCAGAGAGATGATGGGATAGGTGTCGGCGAACTTCTTCCACATGTTGACCATCTGCTGGCGGGTCATGGTCTTTTTGGCCTTGGGCAGGTCGTAGCAGCCGGTCTCCTCGTTGTACCACTCGGAGGTGGCGGCGTCGATGGCGATCATGAAGTCCTCGCCGGGCTTGTAGCCGGCCTTCTCGATGGCCTGAACGATGACCTTCAGGGCGTCCTCATCCTTCTTCAGGTTGGGAGCGTAGCCGCCCTCGTCGCCAACACCGGCGGCGGGGGTGCCGTTCTCCTTCAGGACGGTCTTCAGGGTATGGAAGACCTCGGCGCAACGGCGCAGAGCCTCACGCCAGGAGGGAGCGGACACGGGCATGATCATGAACTCCTGGATGTCCACGTTGTTGGTGGCGTGGGCACCGCCGTTGAGGATGTTCATCATGGGAACGGGCAGGGTCTTGGCGTTGGGGCCGCCGATATAGGCGTACAGGGGCAGACCCAGAGCCTCGGCAGAGGCACGGGCGCAGGCCAGGGACACGCCCAGGATGGCGTTGGCGCCCAGACGGCTCTTGTTGGGGGTGCCGTCCAGATCGATCATGGCCTTGTCGATGAGGGCCTGATCCATGGCGTTCAGACCGGTGAGGGCCTCGGCGATCTCGCCGTTGACGGCCTCCACAGCCTTCAGGACGCCCTTGCCCAGATAACGGCTCTTGTCGCCGTCACGCAGCTCGCAGGCCTCGTAAATACCGGTGGAAGCGCCGGAGGGCACGGCGGCACGGCCGCAGTAGGTGTTCACGCCGTCTTCCACGTAAACTTCCACTTCCACGGTGGGGTTGCCGCGGGAGTCCATGATCTCACGGCCGACGATATCGATGATCTCGAGAAACTTTTTCATTGGGATCTCCTCCTGTAAATTGTGAAAATCAAACCAGTGCCTTGCCGGTCATTTCGGCAGGCTGTTCCAGGCCCAGCAGTTTGAGCATGGTAGGCGCCAGATCGCACAGAGCGCCGTCGGCGATGGTGTCGCCGCCGTCCACCAGGATCACGGGCACCTGGCCCACGGTATGCTGGGTGAAGGGCACGCCGTTTTCTTCCATGCACTCGGCGTTGCCGTGGTCAGCGGTGATGAGGGCGGTACCGCCCATCTTGCGGACGGCGCCGATGACCTTGCCCACGCAGGTGTCCACGGCCTCCACCGCCTTGACGGCGGCATCCATGACGCCGGTGTGGCCCACCATGTCGCAGTTGGCGAAGTTGAGGATGATGACGTCGTACTTGCCGCTTTCGATGCGGGCGACGCACTCGTCGGCAACTTCATAGGCGGACATTTCGGGCTGCAGGTCGTAGGTGGCCACCTTGGGAGAGGCGATGAGGGCCCGGTCCTCGCCGTCAAAGGTGCGCTCCTCGCCGCCGTTGAAGAAGAAGGTGACGTGGGCGTACTTTTCGGTTTCGGCGATGCGCAGCTGGGTCAGACCCTTTTCGGCGATGTACTGGCCGAAGATGTTGTCCAGCTTCTGGGGCTTGAAGGCCACCTCAACGTTGGGCATGGAGGCGTCGTACTGGGTGAAGCAGACGAAGTGGGGCTTGACGGTGCCGCCGGAGCGGTGGAAACCGTCAAAGGCATCGTCGCACAGGGCGCGGGTGATCTCGCGGGCCCGGTCGGGGCGGAAATTGTAGAAGATGACGCTGTCGCGGCTTTCGATGCGGCGTGCGCCTTCCACACGGACAGGCTCCATGAACTCGTCGGTGACGCCGTTCTTATAGGACTCTTCCACCGCCTTGCTGCCCTTTTTCACGGTGTGGGCCTTGCCCTCCACCAGGGCGTCGTAGGCCTTCTGCAGGCGCTCCCAGCGCTTGTCACGGTCCATGGCGTAGAACCGGCCGCAGATGACGCCCATGCGCACCTTGTCGTTGGCGGTCTCCGCCAGACGCAGCTCCAGCCGGCGGACGAAGTCGGCACCGCTTTCGGGGGGCGTGTCACGGCCGTCCAAAAAGCTGTGGATGCAGGTCTTGACCTTGTGCTTTTCGCACAGGTCGATGAGGGCGAACAGGTGGATCAGGTGGCTGTGGACGCCGCCGTCGGACAGCAGGCCCATGAGGTGGACGGTGCCGCCGGTCTGTTTGGCGTGTTCCACCGCCTCCAGCAGGGTGGGATTTTCAAAAAAGCTGTAATCCCGGATGTCCTTGGTGATGCGGGTCAGTTCCTGATAGACGATGCGGCCGGCACCGATGTTGGTGTGGCCCACCTCGCTGTTGCCCATCTGCCCGTCGGGCAGACCCACGTGCTCGCCGGAGCAGTTCATCAGCGCGTGGGGGCAGGTGCGGAACAGCTCGTCCAGGTTGGGGGTATTTGCCGTGGTCACGGCATTGGTCCGGGAGGCCGGGGCCACGCCCCAGCCGTCCAGGATCATCAAAAGTAAGGGTTTTTTCATTGATTCGCCGCCTCGATAATGTCTTCAAAGCTTTCGGTCTTGAGAGAGGCGCCGCCGATGAGGCCGCCGTCCACGTCGGGCTGGGCCAGCAGTTCTGCGGCGTTGGCGGTGTTCATGCTGCCGCCGTAGAGGATGGAGACCGCGCGGGCCAGACGGGCGCCGTACAGCTGGCGCACCACCTCACGGATGGCTTCGCAGACCTCGCCGGCCTGTTCGGCGGTGGCGGTATAGCCGGTGCCGATGGCCCAGATGGGCTCGTAGGCGATGACCACACGGCGGATCTGGTCCTGCATGACGCCCCGGAGGGCGGTCTTGACCTGCATACGCACCACGTCCAGGGTGACGTCGTTGTCACGCATCTCCAGACTCTCGCCCACGCAGATGATGGGGCGGAGGTCGGCCTGCAGGGCGGCCAGCACCTTTCTATTGACGGTGGTGTCGGTCTCGTTGTTGTCACGGCGGCGTTCGCTGTGACCGATGATGACGTACTTTACGCCGGCTTCGGCCAGCATTTCGCAGGAGATCTCACCGGTATAGGCGCCGTTTGCCTCATAGTGGCAGTTCTGGGCGCCGATGGCGATGCGGGTGCCCTTGGCGGCCTTCACCGCCGCGGGGATCTGCAGGAAGGGCACGCACAGCACCACGTCGCACCAGCGGGCCTGCACGGCCTTGGGCTTGAGCTGACGGATGAACTCTTTGGCCGCTTCGGCGTTGAGGTTCATCTTCCAGTTGCCGGCGATGACGGTCTTGCGGTATTTCAAATTCATGAGGATCGTTTACTCCTTATCGTCCAGGCAGGCGATACCGGGCAGGACGTTACCCTGCAGGAAGTTCAGGGAGGCGCCGCCGCCGGTGGAAATGTGGGTGACATAGCGGGAATAACCCATCTTGGCGATGGCCGCGGCAGAGTCGCCGCCGCCGATGATGGACACGCCGCGGACCTTGGCAACGGCCTCGGCAATGGTCTCGGTGCCGTGGGCAAAGTTGGGCATCTCAAAGACGCCGGCGGGGCCGTTCCACACAACGGTACGGGCGGACTCGATGATACGGGCGTACATTTCAGCGGTGGCGGGGCCGATATCCATACCGGCATAGCCGTCGGGGATCTGGCCGGCGGGAACCACCTTGATGTCGGCGTCGTTGGCGAACTTGTCGGCAACCACGTTATCAACAGGCAGCAGCAGGTTGCAGCCCTGCTCCTTGGCGCGCTCCATCAGCTTGCCCATCTCTTCCACCATGGACTCCTCGTACAGAGAGTCGCCGATGTTGCCGCCCAGGGCCTTACGGAAGGTGTAGGACATGGCGCCAACCACCAGAACGGTGTCGCACTGCTCCATCAGCAGCTTTTCGATGAGCTTCAGCTTTTCAGAGACCTTGGAACCGCCCAGAATGGCCACGAAGGGATGCTGGGGGTTGTTCATGGCACGGCCCATGGCCTTGACCTCGGTGTCGATGAGGAAACCGCTGACAGAGGGCAGATAGTCGGCGATGCCGGCGGTAGTGGCGTGGGCACGGTGAGCGGTGCCGAACGCGTCGTTGACGAAAATGTCAGCCAGAGAGGCCAGGCTCTTGGCAAACTCGGGATCGTTCTTTTCCTCTTCCTCACGGAAGCGGATATTTTCCAGCAGCATGACCTGGCCGGGCTTGATGCCGTTGGCCATCATCTGGGCGATGGGGCCGTTGATGTCGGCGGCGATGGGCACCTTGATGTTCAGGAACTCCTCCAGAGCGGCGGCAACGGGCTTGAGGCTCATCTTGGGATTGACCTTGCCCTTGGGACGGCCCAGGTGAGAGCACAGGATAACGGACGCATTGTTTTCCAGCAGGTAGCGAATGGTGGGCAGCGCGCCGCGGATGCGGATATCGTCGGTGATCTCACCGTTCTCATCCAGAGGCACATTGAAGTCGCAGCGCAGGAATACTTTCTTTCCGGAAACGTCGATGTCTTTGACAGTTTTCTTGTTGTACATACCCTTTTCCTCACATTCTTATATTTTAGAAAAAAATGCTCATATATCCTGATTATAGTATACAAAAGTGTTGTTTTCAAGTCAAAAACACCATGAAAAAGCCGAATTCCCGCCGTTTTTTCACACTTTTTCGTCACAATCAACAAAAGCGCCCCGCATAGCGGAGCGTTTTTCCTTTTCCTGGTTACGGCGAGGGGCAGCCGCCCAGCTTGCCCACTTCCTGCAGGCCCGCGAAGTCCCCCTGCCGCAGCACCTCGTAGACGGTGACCGCCACGGCGTTGGACAGGTTGAGGCACCGGGCGCCGGGGCGCATGGGGATGCGGACGGTGCGGTCGGGGTCGGCTTCCAGCAATTCTTCGGGGAGGCCGCGGGTCTCCTTGCCGAAGAGCAGCCAGGTCTCCTGCTGATCGTACTCCACGTCGCAGTAGCTGTGGGCCGCCTTGGAGGAAGCCATCCAGGGGCGGACGTGGGGATGGGCGGCCTTGAAGTCGCCCCAGCTGTCGTAGGTGGTGACGGTGAGCTGATCCCAGTAGTCCAGACCCGCCCGCTTGAGCCATTTGTCCTCGATGGAAAAGCCCATAGGGCCGATGAGGTGGAGATGGGCGCCGGTGACGGCGCAGGTGCGGGAGATGTTGCCGGTGTTCTGGGGGATCTCCGGCTCCAGTAATACGATATGGATCATGTGTGTTATCCTTCTTCCGGCCCAAATTCACTGGGCTTTTCGTTTTCATGCTCCGGGTCGGTGGAGATGCCCAGGTCGTTGCCCAGCAATCCCGCCGAGTGGATGGCGCCGGCGCCGTACTTGCCCCGGATGGCGTCCATGGCCCGCTCCAGACCGGCCTGTTTCTTGCGTTTGACGGTGTCGGCCTCCTCAAAGAGCATCAGCTGTTCCACGTCCTCGTCGGGGGTCACCAGATTTTGCCCGGTGACGGTGAGCATACGGATGGGGGCCCGGGGATCCCAGTTGTCCCGCCACAGCTCCATGGCGCAGGCCGACAGCACGTGGGCCAGATCGGTGGCGGTGCCCACCGACTTCTGCCGGGTGATGGACCGCAGGCCGGGGTCCTTGATGGTGAGCTGGACGGTGCGGCACTTCATGCCGGCTTTGCGCAGACGGGTGGCCACCTCGTCGGACAGGGCGTTGACCCCCAGACGCACGTCGGCCTCCCCAACCAGATCCCGGCGGAAGGTCATGCCGTTGCCCACCGATTTCACCGGCCGCTTGTCGTAAACGGATGCCACCGGCTCGTGCTCCAGACCGTTGGCGTACTCCCACAGCTGCCGCCCCAGCTTGCCCAGCCGCAGCTCCAGCATTTCCGGGTCGGACAGGGCCAGCTGACCGATGGTGCGGATGCCCACGGAGCGCAGGGTCAGTTCGGTGGCGGTGCCCACATACAGCAGGCTGTTCACCGGCTTGGGCCACACCATCCAGGACAGGTCGTCCCGGCCGATGACGGTGGTGGCGTCGGGCTTTTTGTGGTCGGAGCCAAGCTTGGCGAAGATCTTGTTGAAGGACACGCCCACCGAAATGGTGAGGCCGGTCTCTTCCCGCACCTCTTTTCGCAGGCGGTCGGCGATGGTCTTTCCGTCGCCGAACAGGCCGGTGCTGCCGGTGACATCCAGCCAGCTTTCATCGATGCCGAAGGGCTCCACCTGCTCGGTGTAACGGGCGTAAATGGCGTTGACCACCCGGCTCCAGTGGGCGTACTCCTTATGATGGGGCGGCACCAGCACCAGATCGGGGCATTTGCGTTTGGCCTCGTTGATGGTCTCGGCGGTCTTGATGCCGAAGCCCTTGGCCAGTTCGTTTTTGGCCAGAATGATGCCGTGGCGGCTTTCCGGGTCGCCGCACACCGCCATGGGCACGGTTTTCAGTTCGGGGCGCTTGAGCTGCTCCACCGAGGCGTAAAAGCCGTTGCAGTCGCAGTGGAGGATGACACGGTCGGTCATCGCACTTCCACCTGCTCCAGCACCTGTCCGATGGGCTCCCGGATGCACAGGTCGGCCCGGTAGTCATAGGGAGTTTCGTCCCGGTTGAGCAGCACGATGGGGCCTCCCCGGTAGTACCGGATGAGGCCGGCGGCGGGATATACCGCCAGAGAGGTGCCGCCGATGATCAAAAGGTCGGCCCGCTGCAGGGCGGCCACGGCGGCTTCGATGGTGTCACCGTTCAGGCTTTCCTCGTACAGCACCACGTCGGGCTTGATCACCGAGCCGCAGGCGTCGCACAGAGGAATGTCGATGGCGTTTTTCATATATTGGGCGTCAAAGGCCTTGCGGCACCGGCGGCAGTAATTGCGGTGCACCGAGCCGTGCAATTCCAGCACGTTTTTGCTGCCGGCGGCCTGATGAAGGCCGTCGATGTTCTGGGTGATGACGGCGGAGAGCTTGCCCGCCGCCTCCAGCCGGGCCAGTTTTTTGTGGGCGGCGTTGGGCCGCACATCCAGACAGAGCATCTTTTCCTTATAAAACCGGTAAAATTCCCCGGTCTGCCCCACGAAAAAGGTGTGGCTGAGGATGGTCTCGGGAGGATAGTCCCACTTCTGGTGGTACAGGCCGTCCACGCTGCGGAAATCGGGCACGCCCGATTCGGTGCTTACGCCGGCGCCGCCGAAAAAGACGATGCGCTCGGCCCGGTCGATATACTGCTGCAGGGTCTCCAAGGGTGTCATGGGGCTTCCTCCTTTGCGTTGCGCTTATGTTTCTTATACTCTCATTTCCCGCAAAAGTCAACGCCCGCCGTAAAACAACAGAAACGGCTCCGAAGAGCCGTTTCTGTAATAGAACCTTGTTTTACAGGGTCAGCATGCGGTGCAGGTACAGAGCGATGTTGCCGCGGGTACCCACGGTGGCGGGATACAGGTAGCCGGAAGTCAGAACTTCCTTACCGATAGCCCACTTGACAGCGGTCTGCGCCCAGCTTTCCACCTTGGCGTAGTCGGTGACGACGCTGGTGGAGCCGTTGGTGTAAGCGGTGTGCTTCAGGTACTTCACGTCGAAGTTATACATGAACTGGATGACCTCGGCGTTGGTAACGGTAGCGTTGGGATCAAAGACGGTAGCGCTGCGGCCGTTGGTGACGCCGGTCTGGCTGGCCCACAGGACGGCGTTGTAGTAGTACTCGCCCTTGACGATATCCTTGAAGGTGGTGGTGCCGGAAACGGCGGGAGAGCCGGCGGCGCGGTACAGGAAGGTGACCACCTGGGCGCGGGTCAGGCTGCCGTTGGCGTCATACTTGCCGCCGGGGACGCCGGTAGTGATGCCGCGGTTGTACAGGAAGTCAACGGAGTCGGCGTAAGTCTTGCTGGTGATATCAGAGAAATTGGCGGACTTGGAAGCGTACTTCACTTCGAAGAAGCAGGCGCCGGAGACGTAGTTGTCGTCCTTGTCGTAGGCCTTGTACTCGAAGGTGATGACCTGCTGGGTCTTGGCGGAGCTGTAGCTGGGAACGAAGGTGATGTTCTTCAGCAGCTTTCTGCCGGAACCGGAGGTCAGGTAGTAAGCGGTGCCGGTGGTGACGTCTTCCTGGCTGGACAGACCGTAGTTGTAGTACAGCTTGGCGCCCTTGGGCAGGGTGGTGAACTTGAAGTAGGCGTTATCCTGCTCGCCGACTTTCTCAAAAGCGGTGATGCTGGAGGAGAAGTCCAGAACCTGAGCAGCAGCCAGAGGCTCCTTGGTGTAGATGTTGGTGCTGACGCCGGTGATGAACTCCACAGTACCGGTGACGGGCTCGTCCTCAACGTTCTTGCCGTCGTAGTAGTAGATCTCAAAGCTGGCGCGCTTGGTGCCCTTGCTGGAACCGCCCACGAAGTACAGATCCTCCAGATCGTACTCGTCGCTGTCGGGATCCATGTGGAAGGTCTTGTCGCCGGAGGTCTTGAAGGACTTGGTGCCGGCTACCAGATAGCCGTCGGTGGTGGTGTAGGGAGCGCCGTCAAAGACGATGTAAGCGATATCATCGGTATCAACCTCGTCATCCAGGAACTCTTCGAACGGTTCGACGTCCACGGGGACCTTCTCCTCGACGCCGGCAAAGATCTCGATGTCGGCCTTGTCGTGGATGGTGATCTGCAGGACGCCCTCGGCGTCGATGATGTCGTCCTTATCGCCGTCGTAGTAGCCGTAGGCGGTGAACTCGATGGTCACGAGACCGGTGGCATCCTCGTCGGGAACGAAAGTGACATCGTCCAGATCCCACTCGTCGTCATCGGCGTCAGCCTTGACAAACAGCTCATCACTGCTGCCGACGACTTCTTCCTTCTTGGTGTCGTACTTGTAGTACAGTTCGCCCTCGCTGGCGCTCAGGTTGTTGTCGAACTCAATAGAAACCAGAGTATTCTTGCTGTCCAGCTTCTTGAAAGCGGCGCTGAAATCGCTGGAGACGAAATCCAGGATCTCGCTGTTGCCAACTTCCATATTCAGCAGCATGAACTGCTCGGAGGTGATGACGATGTCGCCCTTCACGGACTTTTCGCCATCCGCATCGGCGAAAGCGGTGTAGGACACGATGGTGTCGTGGCCCTTGCCGTTGGCGACGAAGCACATCTCGGCGAAAGCGGTGGCGGAGTAAGCGTCGGTGCTCACTTCCACCTCGGTCTCGCACTCATCGTCGGCGTACAGGGTGCCGCTGATGTAGGAAGTGCTGGCCTTGGTGACGCCTTCCTTCTTACCGGTGATCTTGGTGATCTTGACGCCCTTCAGCTCGGCCTCGGAACCGAAGATGTTGGTCAGAGCAGCGGTGATCTCGTCCACGGCCTCTTCCAGATAGACATAGCTGGTGTCGGCATCCAGTTCGATCTCGGCAACGGTGTCGTTGTAGATGATGACGGGCAGAATCAGATCGGGCAGATTATACTTTTCCTTTTCGTTGGACTCGGCAACGAAGGTGTAGGTGCCGGCGGTCTCAAACTTGGTGATGGAACCCAGTTCGTCACAGACCCACTTCTTGAAGTAGTTGGTGGTCTTGGTGCCGACGGACAGGGACTGCTCGGTAGCCTTGTTGTTCAGCAGCAGGCTGACAGAGGTGGGCAGAGAGGAGGTGACAGTGGTCACCTTGGTGCCGACGGGCACATAGATGGCATCCAGGGTGGCGTCAGCGGAATCCTGCAGGGTGATGTCGCCGACGGTGACGTCAACTTCGCCACTGATCTTGGTGCTGTCCAGCACGAAGGTGTAGGTGCCGGGCTCGTTGCGGTCGTAGTTGTCGCACTCCCAATCCCAAGTGGAGTCACAGGTGCTCTCGAAGGAACCGCCCTCGTAGTTCTTGATGATCTCCTGTGCGTTCAGGATGGCTTCGACGGTGGAGGCGCTGGTGCCCAGACCCACGGTGATGTCGTCCATGGTGATGGAGGTGACATCCTTGACGGTGATCTCATAGGTGTCGGTCTTGGAGGTATCGCTCTTGGACTTTGCGGTGATGGTGGCGGTACCGGCCTTCTTGCCGGTGACCTTACCGTTGGTGCTGACGGTAGCATAGGTCTTGGAAGAGGTACTCCAGGTGACCGACTTGCTGGCGTTGTCGGGGGTGGCGGTGATTTCCAGTTCCAGGACCTCACCCACGCCGATAACGGTCTTTTCGCCGGTGATCTCGATCGCCGTCGGCTTGACAGTAGCGGCGCTTACATTTACGCAGCACAGGGACAGCATCATGGAGATGCTCAAAATCAGTGCTAAGGCTTTCTTTCCGTTCAATTTCACAGTTCTTCCTCCTTTGAGTAAATTGACAGAATATTCTGATAGTATAATAGCACAGATTTCTCAAAAAAGATACAGCTTTTCTATAAAATATTTCTTAAAAACCGCAAAAGAAAGCGCCCTTCCAAAAACAGGCAGGGCGGCGGCAAAAGAAAACCCCCGGGGGAAAACCCCGGGGGTAAATCTTATGAAGTTAAATCGTGAGATTTAAGCTCAATTACTGCAGCTCGTCCTCGGCGATCTTCTTCTCGCCAGCCAGAATGGCCTCGATGATGGCTTCCAGAGAATCGGCATCGGCCAGATCGTCGGAGATCTCCTGAGCGGTATCCATGATCTGGAAGTCGACGACGTAGAACAGATCCTCAGCCTCGAACAGGTAGTCGGTGTACTGAGTATAGGTCTTGTTGTCGGTGCCATTCAGGATCATAGCATCCTTCAGATCCTTCAGAGCGACGAACTTGATGCCCTTGTTGACCAGCTCGAAAGCGGGAGTATCGTCGTCAAGGATATCGCGGTCACGGTCGACCTCGATGGTCAGGATGGCGATGACTTCCTTCTTCAGCTCAGCCAGCTCTTCAGCGACATCGCCCTCGTCGTAGCCCTTGACCCAAACGATGTTGTCATCGTCGAAGTCAACGATCTCGTCGGTCTGAGTCTCCAGCTCGATCAGATCCAGCTCGTAATCGTCAGCCATGAAGTTGTAGACGTAGGTGTACAGGACGTTCTTGATCAGCTTGTCGCTGTGCTCCTCGTCGATAACAACGGACTTGGTGGTGCCGTCGGAGAAGACGACGTCGCACTTACGGCCGTCCTTGGTGACCTTGCCGATGGTCTTGATGTACAGGTAATCATCGGAAGTATCGGAGGTCAGATCCAGGAACAGGTAGCCGCCCTTAACGGTGGTGCGGGTCTGTCTGTCGTTCTCGTAGGTCAGCAGCTGAGCGTAAGCTTCCTCGTCGCTGCAGTGCTTCAGCTCGTCCAGGGTCATGACGGTGTAGACATACTCTTCGGCAGAGTCATCGTACATACCAACGAAGTACTTGTTGGCAGCGTCAACCTTGTAAGCCTCGTCGTAGGTAGCCTTGGTCTCGCCCTCAGCGGGGACGTAGTTGGTCAGAACCTTGATGGAGGTGCCGGTAGCGTCGACGCAGTAGTCGTCGTCAGCCTCGTAACCGTTCAGGACGGACTTCTTGACCTTCAGCTGGGTGTTGATGGTGTCGTTGTCCAGTTCTTCCAGGTAGACGCCCTTGGAGGTGGTGTACAGCTTGAACAGACGGCCCTCGACGGTGTAGTTCTCGGCGTTGATAGCCAGAGCCTCGACGGTAGCCCAATCAACGTAGCCATCCATCTCGATGAACTTAGCAACGTGGGTCTTACCATCGATGGTCATGTACTCGATAGCCTTCTGCTCGCGGATGGTGTTGTTGGAGTACTCATCCTCAGCGTCGATGACCAGAGCCAGCTGAGCATTGACAGCGTCCATGCTGTCGTAGCTGTCGTCATCCTGGCCGATCCAAACGATCAGATCGCCGTCGTAAACAACGTTGTACTCTTCGCCCAGGTTCTCTTCATCGGTCAGAGTAGCCAGGACGTACTCTTCGTAGTCGTAAGACTCGGTATCGGCAGCAAAGTACTCCTTGTCGCCCAGAGTGAAGATCATCTCTTCGTCGTCGTACTCCTTGTACTCGACGCCCTTGACCTGAGGCAGAACCTCGACGACCCACTTGCCGGTCTCGGGATCCTTGGACATCTTAACGATAGCATCTTCCTCGATCTCGTCGGAGGTGATGACAGCATCCTTCAGGTACAGGTTGTCGCCGCCGGCGTACTCGAACATGACGGGATCAGTCTCTTCGGTGGAAGCCTTAGCGACGTTGATGTACTTGCCGTACTTCTCGGAGGTAGCGACCTCGGTGACGTAGCCGTACTCATACTCGGTGATGAACAGGTAGTCGATGTCGCCATCGTTCTCGGAGTCGATAGCCTTGATGGTGTTGGGAGCCTTGTAAGCAGCCTCGACCCAATCACGCAGATCAGCAGCGGTGAAGGTGTCGTACTTGCCAGTGTTGGTCAGGTACTTGACAACGCCGTCCTGCAGGTTGCCCTTAACTTCGCCGATGGTGAAGATGTACTTGTTGTTGGGCTGGTTGCCGGAGGTGGCGTGCTTGATGTCGACGTCGCACTCGTAGTCACGGGCGGTGCCAACCTTAGCCAGAGAACGGACGGAGTAAGCGGTCATGTCCTCGGTGTTGTAGATGACCTTGTACTTCTGGCCCAGATCGGCGACCTTCAGACCGGTCTTCTTGATCTTCTTGCCGTTCTCGAACAGGACGGTGCCCTCAGCAGCAACGCCGGTCCAGCACTCTTCGTCCTCGTGCTCGCACTCCTTATCGTCGCAGATGCAGATCTGGTCGATGTAAGCATCCTCGGTGGCGTAAGCAACCTTGGAGAAGCTATCCAGGTTGTAGTACTTCTCGCCCATCTTGACGACGCCCTTATAGTCCTCACCAGAGGTCAGCAGGCCAGCGAAGGTGGGAGCCATGTTGGTGTAGGTGTAAGCGTCCAGCAGGGCGTTCTCCAGCATGACAGCGATCCACTGACGGGGAGCAGCGGTGTTGACGTTGGCCTTGTAGCCGTTCAGCAGGCCGATAACGGTGGCGTCAGCCAGGGTGTTGTCGGACCACTTGTCGCCAACATAGCCGCGAGCCTCGGCGTTGTAGCCGATGGCGGTCAGGATCATCTTGGCAGCTTCAGCGGTGGTGACAGCAGCTTCGGGATCGAAGATGCCGTTGCCGCGACCAGCGATCAGCTTGGTAGCAGCGCAGTAGTTGACGTAGCCTTCATACCAGGCGCCAGCGGGGACGTCGGTGAAGAAGTTGCCGCCGGTGTAGGTGACGGCCTTGTCGTCATCGCCGTAGTTCAGGATGACGTAGATGATCTTGGCCATCTCGGCACGGGTAACGGACTTCTCGGGCATAAATTCGCCCTTGTCGTTACCGGTCATGATGTCCAGAGCGTACATCAGCTCGACAGCGTCCTTGCAACCGCTGGCGATCTTGTCGGCATCTGCATAGGTGTCAGCAGAATAGCCGGCAAAAGCGCTAACGGACAGAACCATTGCCAGAGCCAGGGTGAGTGCGATCAGTTTCTTGATCATGCTCATGGTGGATTCCTCCATTAATAAAATATTTGCAAACTTCGGGATCCTCTCCTCATTGTCCGACCCGGCACACATACCGTGACATGTCAGACCCGTATCTGTTCCGGTTAGAACAGCAAAAAGATCGTCCTTCCGTTTACATCGGATTGGTCGACAGCGATACCATGACGCTATCGTATGGTGCCATTATATTTGCGGTTGTCCTTCCCGTCAAGGAATTCGGCGCAGATGTAATGAACTTGTAACATAGGCGTAATTTTGTAACAGAAACCGCCGGTCCGGGGCGGTCACGGGAGCAGGCTCTCCACCGGCAGATGGACGGTGACGGCCCGGGGCAGGTTCTCGATGTCCACCTCGACGGGCGAGCCGCCGTATTCGCCGTCCAGCGTCCAGGGGATGGGCTCGGGGGAGGTGATCCGCAGCCGGCGGGTCTTGACGGTGAAGATCAGCTCGGGGTCCAGCTCGCCCTTCAGCAGGTTGGAGGCCACCCGGGTCAGCTCGATCATCTGGGCGGGCTTGCGCACCAGGGTCACCTCCAGCAGGCCGTCGCTCATGGAGGTGTCCATCCAGCGGTTCACGGGGACGCCCGCCACATAGCTGCTGTTGCTCACCAATCCCAGCAAAAACTCGCCCCCGGTGCAGCCGTCTTCGTACTCCAGACGGATGGAATAGGTCTTGAGGGAGGACAGCCGCTGGGCGCCCTCGATGAGATAGGCCAGTTTGCCCAGCGTGTTCTTATATTGCTGCGGTGTGGAATAGGTCACGTCGGTGAAGGCGCCGAAGGCGGCCACATAGGCAAAGTACCGGCTGCCGAAGCGGCCCACGTCCAGACTCACGGGGACGCCCGCCACGGCGGTGAGGGCCGCCTTGGTCATGGTTTTGGACAGGCCCAGGGAGGTGGCGAAGTCGTTGGTGGTGCCGGCAGGGATATAGCCCAGCAGGGGGCGGCGCTCCAGGGGCATGATGCCGTTGACGGTCTCGTTGAGGGTGCCGTCACCGCCCGAACACACCACCAGGTCGTAATCGGGAGCCCATTTGCGCACCAGTTCGGTCAGTTCGCCCGTTCGCTGGCTGATATAGACGGTGGGGACCCAGCCGGACTTCACGAAGGTATCCAGAATGCGCACCATCTGGCCGCGGACGGCCTCCTTGCCGGCGTGGGGATTGACGACGAACAACAGCTTGCGCCGATTTTCCATAACAGGTCACCTCTTTGGCTTTATTTTACCCCAGGGCAAAGCAAAATGCAATGGACGGGTTGTGCTCACTTGAAAAAGTAACTTCCAGTTTGAACAAGTAATTTCCATAGAGAAATGAAACAACTGGAACTTACCTCTACAAACATTATAAAAACCCCTTTACAAATGCAAAAAAGGTGGTAAAATTTGAAATAAGATAATGAAATCGGTCAAAAAGGCAAAAAACTCCCAGAGGTGAAAATACCTCTTACATTTTCGTAAAGGTAATTTCCACCCCTGAAAGCCTATAGGTCCATGACATCTGGAAAATGCAGGGTGATTTTGGAAGGATTACTTTCTCAGCAGTTTCGGAGACAGGACAATGTCGTTGGGATCGATTTCAAAGATATTGAGCTTGCTCAGTATATCATCACCGTAGATGAAGCTGAACAGTTGGTTGGCAGACCGACTGTTCAGCTTTCCTCTTTTATACGAGTTGATATGAGAAAGCATGAGATCAATATCCTCCTGCTGAAGAGCGTCAAAACTTGTATTTTTCGGCAGAACACGCCGAATGAGTTCGTGGGCGACTTCGATGCCGCCCTTCTGATAGGGAGCGCCGGGATCACAATAAAACATCCGGCTGCGAGGGATACCATCCTCGGTAAACTCAATGGGAAGAGGGTTACTAAATTCGCTGCCGCGGTCGGTAAGAATCACAGGGAACATCTGACAATAGAGTTCATGTCCGAGAATATCATGAAGCTCATTGAAGATGTTTAACACCGATCTCGCCGTATTGTTCTCCCGAAGAAAAGCAAGAAGCAGGTTGCAATTGGTAAGAAACAAGGTCAAAAGTACCTTTCCACCTTTTCTGCCAATAACGCTGTCCATCTGAACAACGGGCAGGTCAGGATTGGCAGTAATATACTGCGTGAAATCGGTATATGTACGACCTTCGTAGCAATGACGATCCACTTTCTTGTTGGGTTCCGTTTTGCGCGGTCGCATTCTGACACTTCTGGGACAATGGATCCTAAGTGCATCAAAGGCACCCGCGTTCAAAAGATTGTAAATGGTCTTTTCACTGCACATCAGTTCATCCGCATTGTTCATGCAGATGTGATGGATAGACTGACCGTTCAGAATAAGGGGTGAAACAATCCTATTGATTCGTTCCAATTCTTCAGGATCAATTGCAAATCCGGTCCTGCTGTTGGACAGTTTTTCCCTATACTGCTGCTCGGCAACGTTCGGCTGATACTCATACTTGCGCAATGTACAGCGAACTTTATCCGGGCAACCGGCGCAGGTGTAGGGAGGTTTGGAGAGTTTGGGACAAGATTCCTCGACGAAGTCAGGGCAGTTCTGAATGCACTTTCGGCAAAAGCGGCAATGCTTCACATGATTGTTGAAACATCTTTTGCAGAGGTATTTTTTATCGCAACTCATGCGATGAACGCACGGATTAAATCCGCGCCCATAAGAGCCAGTTTCAACAGAAACACGGTGCAACCGAACTTCCTTGGAAATCGTTCCGGGATCTCTTTCGAGTTCTGCAGCAATCTGCGCAAACGAAATGCCCTGTTCGAGCCTTGCGCTAATAATGCTGCGGTCTTGCAATGTGAGATGGGAATGTTTAGCCATAAATGTAGACTCCATTTTACGAGTTTCCTCGCATTTCAGACATCATGGCTGCACAAAATCACTTCCTTTCATACTGGAGGATTATGTGCATCCGACACATTGCAACCGGACACACATAATCACTCGAAATGCAATACTATAATACCATACATTTGTTCGATATGGAAGTGAAATTGAGAGAGAAACGCAAATTTGGCCGCCAAAACGGTGGAATTATGTTGCGGTTTCCGTTTTGCTATGCTAAACTTTAATTGTCAGAATAATCAGAAAACAAAGACATCGCAACTGTTTTCCTGTGATACATGTACACAACGTAGAAGGAGACATACACGCATGACGGTAAGTGATAAAAAGATTGCCTCTGCAGGCAAAAACATTCAAGAAAAAGCAACCCTTATCTGGAATGTTGCCAACACTCTGTTCGGCGCATTTAAGCCTCATGAGTACGGCCTCGTCATTCTGCCGATGGTCGTTATCAAGCGCTTCCATGATTGCTTGCTTCCTACTCACAAAGCTGTTTTGGATACATACAAAAGAGTTGAACATCTGGCTGTTAAGGACGGCTTCCTGAAGAGTGCTGCCGGCTACCAGTTCTACAACACCAGCCCGTTCACTTTTGAGACCCTACGTGCGGATCCCGAGAATATCGAGGACAACTTCCGCGCCTATCTCAACGGTTTCTCTGACAATGTGCAGGACATTCTGGCTCGCATGAACTTTAATGCCCAGATCGACCGTATGGTGGAGGCTGGCCTTCTGTATCAGGTCATCGTTGACTTCTGCTCTGATAAGGCTGATATGAGCCCTGAGAAGATCAGCGCCGTGGACATGGGTTATGTATTTGAAAACCTCGTGCAGCGCTTCTCTGAGTCTTACAACGAAGAAGCTGGTGCTCACTTTACCAGCCGCGATATCATCTACCTGATGTGTGATCTGCTCGTCAGTGGTGACAAGAATGCCTTCGTGGGCGATGGTATCACCAAGACGGTCTATGACATGACCATGGGTACCAGTCAGATGCTCACTTGTATGGAGGAGCGTCTGATCCAGCTGGATGCCGACGCCGATGTCACCTGCTTTGGACAGGAACTGAACCCCTTCACCTTTGGCATTGCCAAAGCTGATATGCTGATCCGCGGTGGTGACCCTGACAATATGCAGTTCGGCAACACTTTGGATGATGATAAGTTCGAAGGCTATCTCTTTGACTACTGTATCAGCAATCCTCCCTTTGGCATTGACTGGAAACGAGAATCCGCAAAGGTTGAAGCCGAATACAAGAAAGGAACTGCCGGACGATTTGCTCCCGGTCTGCCCAGCAAGAGCGATGGCCAGATGCTGTTTATGCTCAATGGCCTTGCCAAACTGAAGGTCGATGGCCGTATGGCAATCATCCAAAATGGATCCTCTCTGTTTACCGGTGACGCCGGTTCCGGTCAGTCTGAGATCCGGCGCTATCTGATCGAGAATGACTGGCTGGAGTCCATTGTGCAGCTCCCCAACGACAGCTTCTACAACACCGGTATTGCCACCTATGTTTGGATCATCACCAAGGACAAGCCTGCCGCTCATGCGGGTAAGGTGCAGCTCATCGACGCCAGCAAGTGCTATGAGGCTCGTCGTAAGCCTATCGGTAATAAGCGTGTGGATATCACTGAAGCTTGCCGTGACCTGATCGTAAAGGCCTATGGTGACTTCTGTGACGGCATCTACGAGGATACCATCAACGATGGTAAGACTCACATCATCTGCAAGAGCAAAGTGCTGGACAGCGTTTCTCTGGGCTACAACAAGATTGTTGTTGAGAGCCCCACGCTGAACGAGGACGGCAGCAAGCTGCTTAAGAAGGGCAAGCCTGTGGCGGACAGCAGCAAGCGTGACACCGAGAATGTGCCTCTGGATGAAGATATGGATGTCTACTTTGCCAGAGAGGTTCTGCCCTATAATCCCGATGCCTGGATCGACAAGACCAAGACCAAGGTTGGTTACGAGATTCCCTTTACCCGTACCTTCTATGAATACAAGGAAATCGAGCCTGCGGACGAGATTGCCAAGCGTATCGAAGCGCACGAACAGTCCCTGATGCAGAAGCTGCACGACCTGTTCGGGGTAAAGTAAATGTCCAAATTTTTCTTTACCATAATAACCGAGCCCCTTGGACTGCCGCTGGACTGGTGGTGGGAGTATCTTATTTTAGCAATTATCGGGAAGATAGCTTTTGAAGTTGCTTGGGATGCATCTCCAGGAGGGCTGTTTGGTTCTGAAATACATTGGAGTGTTCGAACCTTTGCTTTTATTATTCTCTGGGCGGTTACATACGTAGTTATCGCTGTTGTTAAATGGTTGGTAAACAACTGGGTTCTGGTGGCCGTTATCATCGGAACTGTTCTGGTAATCCTTTGCGGGATTATGCTGGTAAAAAAGCAGAGAAAAGCAGTAAAGGCACGGGCGGTCGAAAAAGAAAGTGGTGAAAACGAATGACACTTACAACGGGTTATACCCAAATGAAGGATAGTGGCATCCCTTGGGTTGGTAGCATCCCTGCCGAATGGAATATCCGTGTGTTGTTCCAACTGGTTAATCAGGTAAAATGCAAGAACTCTGATTTGCAGGAACAGAATCTATTGTCTCTGAGCTATGGAAAAATCAAGCGAAAGAACATTGATAAGGCTGACGGTCTGCTGCCTGCCTCTTTTGATGGATACAATATCATCGAAAATGGCGATATTGTATTGCGGCTGACCGACCTCCAGAATGACCACACAAGCCTCCGTGTTGGTCGTGCTACAGAAAGAGGCATCATTACCTCTGCATACACCACTTTGCGCCCCACGAATCCTTCTATATCGAAGTATATTTACTACTTGCTTCACACCTTTGACATCAAAAAGGGCTTCTATGGTATGGGGTCTGGTGTGCGACAGGGACTTAACTTCGATGAAGTGAAAATGCTAAAACTTCCTGTTCCTTCATATGAAACGCAGGAAGCCATCGTTACCTACCTTGACGCTCAATGCGCCAAAATCGACGAAATCATCGCCGAAGCCAAGGCCAGTATCGAGGACTACAAGCAGTGGAAAGCCTCCGTTATCTACGAAGCTGTCACTAAGGGTCTGGACCCGGATGCGGAGATGAAGGAGAGCGGTGTTGAAAAAATTGGACGGATCCCCTTGAAGTGGACAACCATCAAACTAAAATATTTGCTCAACATTAAATCCGGAGATGCTATCGGGGCAGAAGATATGCTTTCTGACGGAAAATACCCGGTATATGGCGGAGGTGAAGCAATAGGTTTTTGCAACAAATATAATGCTGATGAAAATAATTTGCTTATTGGAAGAGTTGGCGCCAGATGCGGATGTGTTACTGCGCCTCAAACCCCAAGCTGGGCGACAGATAATGCGCTTATTGTTGAGTGCAAAGAACTTCGCGCTTATTTGCACTATTTGTTGTTGTCGGCAGACCTAAATTCGCTTAATACTTCAAATGCTCAACCACTTATAACCGGAACTAAGATTAAAAATTGTGTTGTTGTATTTACAGATGATGTTGCAGAACAAAAAGAAATTGCTGCATTCTTAAACGAGAAGACAAGGGTCATTGATTCATTTGTGTCGGAAAAAGAAGCTCTCATTTCCGATCTCGAATCCTACAAAAAGTCCCTCATTTATGAGATTGTGACAGGCAAAAGGAGTGTTATTTAATGGCAGAAAAACCGAATGAAACCCATCTGGGATACATTCAAACAACCATTACACGAATGGCGCAGAACTCTTTTCAAGCAAAAACGTGGTGCATTACCGTAATCTGTGCACTGCTTGTCTTCTATCTCGAACAAACGCAAGAAGCAGTTCGCTCTAAATGCATGATTGCCAGCATTACTGCAGTTCTGCTGTTTGGTATTTTGGATGTCTACTACTTGTATCTTGAGAGAGGTTACCGATACCTATACAATGTTGCTGCAGGGCTTGTAGTACCTAAAAAGCCAATAAAGGCTTACGAGATGAGCATCCCCAAAAGTGAACGAGGGTTCAAAAAATATCTGAAGGCACTCTGGTCTCCATCGACTGGTTTGTTCTATCTGATAATAATGCTGCTTTTGATTGCTCTCTGGACATTTACAAGTAGATACATTATTCCGTTGACTGCAGTATAGTGGAGAAAGGATTTTTATGGCACAGAAAGTTTTTGTTTCATACAAATACGCTGACTCCCAAGTTGCCGCGTTGCCACCTGTGTATTTGTGGGAGCGAACCACTGCAAGGTCTTATGTGGATGCTTTTGTAAATCGTGTCAAAGTCACTGGCACGGTAGTTTACAAAGGTGAAATGGAGAATGAAAATAACTCGGGCTTGTCTGAGGCAGCGATCTGGGAAAAGCTGAAAGACAAAATCTACGATAGTTCTGTAACTGTGGTCTTTATATCTCCCGGTATGCGTGAGCTTGGGAAAAGCGATGCTGATCAGTGGATCCCTTGGGAAATCTCCTATTCCCTCAAAGAAGAGATGCGAAAAAACCGAACCAGTGGAACAAATGCGCTACTTTTCGTGATACTCCCCGATATAAACGGCAATTATTATTATCATAACCACATGTCGCATTTTAAGATCGTTAGCGAGAATATGCTCAATGGATATGCTGAAGTAGTTCAGTGGAACCGTTTTATTGGCAATATCTCGTACTACATCAACTGCGCAAATATGCGCAAACAACGAACTCCTTCGTACAGAATTGTTAAATCAGTTTAGGTGGTGCAAGTATGCCTGACAATGAAAAACAGTTTGAACAGGATATTGAGGCCTTTCTGATCTCTCAGGCAGGTGGCTGGCAAAAGGCTTCTGATGCCGGCTACAAGGCTGCTGTGAGCTCCGGTATGGCTCTGGATATCGAGACACTGGTGGGCTTTTTAAAAGCTACGCAGCCTGTCTCTTGGCAACGCTTTGAAAAACAGTGCAACTCTGACCCGCTGAAAAAGTTCTATAAAATTTTTGAGGACGCCGTGGAAAATAACGGCCTCCTTGATGTCCTGCGTCATGGTTTCAAGCACCGTGGTATCGACTTCCGGGTTTGTTATTTCAAGCCGGAATCCACGCTGAACGATCTGGCGGTGAAGAACTATGAGAAAAATATCTGCCAGTGCATCCGTCAGTGGCACTACTCTGAACAGAATGGCAATAGTGTGGATATGATGCTTGCTATAAACGGTATCCCTGTAGTAGCCATCGAGCTAAAGAACCAACTTACTGGTCAGAGTGTAGACAACGCCAAGCATCAGTGGATGTTTGATCGTGATGCCAAAGAGCCTGTATTCCGCCTGAACCACCGTGTGCTGGTGTTCTTTGCTGTTGACCTCTACGAAGCTGTCATGACTACCAAGCTGAATGGTGGCAAGACTTTCTTCCTGCCATTCAATCAGGGTAGTGCAGGTCCCGGCTGTGACGGTGGTGCCGGCAATCCTCAGACCGCTGACGGTGACTATGTGACCGCTTACCTGTGGAAGGAAGTCCTGCAGAAGGACAGCTTGCTGGATATCATCCAGAAGTTTATCAATTATGACGCCAAGGAAAAGAAGGTTATTTTCCCGCGTTATCATCAGATGGATGTCGTTCGCAAGCTGGTGCAGGATGTGAAGACGAACGGCACCGGTAAGAACTATCTGGTGCAGCACAGCGCCGGCTCCGGAAAGTCCAACTCCATCGCTTGGACGGCCTATCGTCTGGCCAGCCTGCATGATGATAACAACAAACCGATTTTCAACTCGGTGGTCATCGTTACTGATCGCACGGTGCTGGATGCACAGCTCCAGGCCACTATTTCCAGCTTTGATCACACACTGGGCTCTGTCGTCACCATTGACGAGAAGAAGACCGCCAAGGACCTGCGTGATGCATTAAATGACGGCAAGCGCATTATCGTCACAACGCTGCAGAAGTTCCCGGTTATCTACGAAGAAGTGGACGACACCAAGGGCAAGGCCTTTGCAGTCATCGTAGACGAGGCTCACAGCAGCCAGACTGGTTCCAGCGCCATGAAGCTGAAAATCGCTCTGGCGGACACTCAGGACGCTCTGAAAGAGTATGCTGAAATCGAGGGTAAGGCAGAGGACGAACTGGAAGATGGCGAGGACGGACTGGTTCGTGAGCTGATCAATCACGGCAAGCATAAGAACCTCAGCTTCTTCGCGTTTACTGCAACTCCCAAGAACAAAACTCTGGAGCAGTTCGGTGAGGAGTATATGGACGGTTCTTTTCATCCGTTCCATATCTACTCCATGCGGCAGGCTATCGAAGAGGGCTTTATCCTTGATGTTCTTGCTAATTACACTACCTACAAAACTTGCTTCCAGATCGCCAAGAATACGCCGGACAACCCCGAAGTGCCCACAACTAAGGCACTCAAAACGATCCGTCGTTTCGAGGAACTGCATCCTCACAATCTTCAGCAGAAGGCTGCGATTATTGTAGAGACCTTCCGTGATGTAACTAAGCGAAAGATTGGCGGGAAAGGCAAGATGATGGTGGTGACAGCATCCCGTCTGGCGGCGGTTCGCTACTATCATGAAATCAAATCCTATCTGGATGCCAACAATTACAAGGATATCGAAATTCTGATTGCATTCTCTGGAAGTATCAAAGATCCTGATGAAGCCGGCGAAACCGAGTACACTGAGTCTGGTATGAATAAGGATAAGGACGGCAACCGCGTCTCCGAGGCCCAGACGAAGCAGGTGTTCCACGACGAAGGTCATGTACTGATCGTCGCTGAAAAGTATCAAACTGGATTTGACGAGCCTCTGCTGCACACCATGATCGTGGACAAGAAGTTGCGTGATGTAAAGGCTGTACAGACTCTCAGCCGCCTGAATCGTACGCATCCCGGCAAAGAGGATACTTACATTCTCGACTTCGTTAACACGAAGGAGGAGATCCTGGAAGCCTTTAAGCCCTACTATCAGGAAACGGTGCTGGCGGAAGAGATCAATGTGGATCTGATCTATCAGACTCAGAAGCAACTTCGTGAGTTCAAGGTCTATAATGACAGCGATGTTGAAACTGTCAGTAAGATTTATTTCGGACCTGAAGCCAAAAAGGTTGATTCCGTACAGTCCAAGATCTCGAACGCTTTGCTGCCCATTGCCAAGGCGTACAACGCCATGGATAAGAACGAGCGGTACCAGTTCCGCCGCACGATCCGTGCGTTTGTGAAGTGGTACAACTACATTTCTCAGATTGCGCGAATGTTCGATAAGGAATTGCATAAAGAGTATCTATTCTGCTCTTATCTGTCCAAGTTGATCCCTGCAGAACCCTCCGCTGTATGGAATCTTGAAAACCGTGTTAAGCTGGAATACTATCGCCTTGAGAAAACCTTTGAAGGAGCTATTGAACTGCAGAAAGGTGATCCTTTGGAGCCACCCAAAACTAAGAAAGCAGTTACCATGGAGACAAAGAAAGATCCTCTTGATGCCGTCATTGCGGCAATCAATGAAGCCTATAAAGGCGCTTTCACGGATGCTGATCGTGTTTTGATTGGTAATCTTCGTGAAAAATTGCTGGCAGACAAGAAGCTTCGAAAGGCTGCAAAGGCTGATGGGCAGCAAATTTTTGAAAAGAATGTTTTCCCAAAAGTTTTTGATGCGGCAGCACAAGCTTCTTACCTGGAGAGCACAGAGACCTTCACAAAACTGTTTGAAGACACCGCAAAATATCGGGCAATTATGACCGCTTTGGCACAAGAATTGTACCGTGAAATGCGGAACGGTTAAAGGAGGTGTCGATATGCCGAGAGCAAAAAAAGACGGTCGTCGCATAAATTACTTTATCGAGCGAGATGTGTTCGAAGAGTTTGAGTTGTTCGCGATATCTCAGCGTTATCCCATGACAACGGCTATCGAGATTCTTTTGGAAAAAGGTCTGGAGGCCGAGGCAAAAGAGCGTGGTTTCCAGTGTAAAGAAGAATGGCTTGAACGATTGCGGGAAAAATAATTATGTAGCGAGGGTTCTTGTGAAAAAGAGCCCTCGCTTCTTCTATTCTATGCATAAACGCATTTGAAAAAGTAATTTCCATTTCGCAATTTGTAAGAGTAAGTTCCATAGATGGGTGGAACTTCGTTTTACAAATAAGAATGGACGGGTTGTGAACATAATTCCCCTTGACCGCGGAGCGGTGGGGTGATATAATGAATCGCTATTTCGCCCGGAGCGGGGGGCTGCCAGTACCCTGCCGGTGAGTTCGGAACCATCCTCACCCTAAACAAAACTAAGGAGCGACCATGAAACAACACACCAAATCCGCCTTTTTGACCCAAAGCGGCGTCATTGCCGCCCTGTACGTGGTGCTGACCCTGGTGGCCAAGGCCATGGGCCTGGACTCCGGCCAGATCCAGCTGCGGCTGAGCGAAGCCCTGTGCGTGCTGCCGGTGTTCCTCCCTGCCGCCGTCCCCGGCCTGACGGTGGGATGCCTGCTGGCCAACATCCTGTGCGGCAACATCTTCTGGGACGTGATCTTCGGCACCCTGGCCACCCTCATCGGCGCCGTGGGTACCCGGATGCTGCGCCGCCGTCCCCTTTTGGCGCTGCTGCCCCCCATCGCCGCCAACACAGTCATCGTGCCCTTCGTGCTGGCCTATGCCTACGGCCTGCCCGGCGGCGTTCCCCTGTTCATGCTCACTGTGGGTCTGGGCGAGATCCTGTCCTGCGGCGTGCTGGGCCGGGTGCTGTGGAAGGCACTGGACAAGCGCAAAGAGGCATTGTTCAAATAAAAAATCACTGTCACCCTCCGGGGTGACAGTTTTTTGTCCCGCAGGCGGTTGACTGTAAAGCCATCTGCCTTTATAATGAATATGTATGTGCAAAAATAAATTAAATTTTAAGATATACAGGAGGCCAAACCATGATCATCGTTTCCGATCTGAGCATGACCTTTGACAAGCAGACGCTGTTCAAGCACGTTGACCTGAAGTTCACCCCCGGCAACTGCTACGGCATCATCGGCGCCAACGGCGCCGGCAAATCCACCTTCCTGCGCATTCTGGAAGGCCAGCTGGAGCCCTCTACCGGCACCATCTCCATGGCCAAGAATATGCGTATGTCGGTGCTGCGTCAGGACCACTTCGCCTTTGACGAGTATTCCGTTCTGGACACCGTCATCATGGGCAACAAGCGGCTGTACGAGGTGTGGAAGGAAAAAGACGCCCTGTACGCCAAGGAAGATTTCACCGACGAGGACGGCATCCGCGCCGCCGAGCTGGAGGGCGAGTACGCCGAGATGGGCGGCTGGGAATCCGAGTCCGACGCCTCCCGCCTGCTGCAGGGTCTGGGTCTGGACGAATCCATCCTCTATATGCAGATGGATGCCATCACCGACAGCGAAAAGGTGAAGGTGCTGCTGGCCCAGGCACTGTTCGGCAACCCCGACATCATCCTGCTGGACGAGCCCACCAACCAGCTGGATCTGGAGGCCATCGAGTGGCTGGAAGAGTTCATCATCGAGTACCCCGGCACCGTTCTGGTGGTCAGCCATGACCGTCACTTCCTCAACAACGTCTGTACCCACATCGTGGACATCGACTTCGGCCAGATCAAGATGTACGTGGGTAACTACGAGTTCTGGTACGAGTCCTCCCAGCTGATCCAGAAGCTGATCAAGCAGCAGAACAAGCGTGTGGAAGAAAAGATCGCCGATCTGCAGAACTTCATCGCCCGCTTCTCCGCCAACAAGTCCAAGTCCCGTCAGGCGACCTCCCGTAAAAAGCTGCTGGACAAGCTGACCGTGGAAGAGCTGCCCGCCTCCTCCCGCCGCTATCCCTTTGTCGGCTTCAACCCCGACCGTGAGTGCGGCAAGGAGATCCTGGAGTTCCACGATCTGTCCAAGACGGAAAACGGCGAGCAGCTGTTCAAGTTCGGCGACCTGCGCCTGGAGCGCACCGACAAGGTGGCCTTCCTGGCCGAGAACGAGCTGGCCGTCACCGCTCTGATGAAGATCATCGCCGGTGAGGACGAGGCGTACGAAGGTTCCTTCAAGTGGGGCGGCACCACCTCCATGAGCTACTTCCCCAAGGACAACGGCGCCTTCTTTGACGGCTGCGACCTGAACCTCATCGAGTGGCTGCGCCAGTACTCCCCCACCGAGGACACCGAGACCTTCCTGCGCGGCTTCCTGGGCCGTATGCTGTTCTCCGGCGACGAGGTGTTCAAGGCCGCCAAGGTGCTGTCCGGCGGTGAGCGTGTCCGCTGCATGCTGTCCCGCATGATGCTGTACGGCTCCAACGTGCTGGTGCTGGATCAGCCCACCAACCATCTGGATCTGGAGTCCATCACCGCCCTCAACGACGGTCTGCGGGACTTCAAGGGCGTGGTCATCTTCACCTCTCACGACCACGAGTTCATCCAGATCATCGCCAACCGCATCATCCGTCTGGAGAAGGACGGCGTCACCGACTTCCGCGGCACCTATGACGAGTTCATCGAGAACCGCAGAGCCCGCGGCGAGCATCTGTAAAACAACAAAACCGACCTGCAATAAGGCAGGTCGGTTTTCTTTTGGCTCCCTCTGACGAGGGAGCTGTCAGCGCAGCTGACTGAGGGAGAGATTTTGAACGGTCAAGTCTATGGCGTCGCAGACACCGCTGAAATTGCAGTCGATCTCCGAATTGCTGATCCGCAGCACGGTCAGGTTCATGGCCTCCAGCGTTTTTGTGCGGAGCGCATCCTTCTCTGTCTGCTCCGCAGTGTAGTGTCCTCCACCATCAAGTTCGATGACCAACTGCGCCTTGGCACAATAAAAGTCTGCAATATAATCGCCGATGGCTTTTTGCCGCTGAAAGCGCACCGGATAGTTTCGCAAATACTCGTACCAAAGTTTGCGTTCCCAGGGTGTCATGTTTTTTCTCAAGGCTTTTGCAAGAGGGATGTTGGCTCTGTTATAGGCTTTCACGGTCTCTCCCTCCGTCAAAAATCAAAGATTTTTGCCACCTCCCTCGTCAGAGGGAGGCTTCAACGCGGTGCAAAACACCATCGATCACCTGATATTCACGTTCCCGGTTGATTTTCATCTTTTTCTCGATTTCCGAAGCCAGATCCACGCCTAAAATCTCAGATAATCCAAGCAGATAAATTGCTATATCCGCCAATTCTTCACCAACCGTGTCTTGCTTCTTTTTCCACGCTTCATAGGCTTCTGCAATTTCACCATACAGCAAGCAAAATTCCACGTTCACATCTGTTACATTAAAGCCTTTATCCACTTTATTTTGATAAACAGCCTTTTGCACTGCGCTTAAGTCCATAGTTTCCCCCACAAATAGTATGAGAACAGGCACAACGAAACCCATTGTGCCTGAACTGCTTTTTGCTTTATTTCTCGGCGTGCTCCTTCACCAGGTTGATGAAGTGCTCGAACCAGGGCTTGTAGTCGGGGGTGCGGTCATCCCACAGGATACCGGTGAGGCGCTCGGGGTGGAACTGGGTGGCGTAGATGGGCAGGGTGTCGTGCTCATAGGCCTCGACGATGCCCTCGATGGAGCGGGCGGTGACGTGGAAGCCGGGGGCCAGATCCTTGACGGCCTGGTGATGGGTGGAGTTGGACTTGAACTGCTCACCGAACAGCTTGCGCAGGATGGAGCCTTCTTCGGTGTAGATGTCGTGGCGGATGGCGCCGTTCATGTGGACCCAACCCTTCTGCTCCAGCAGATCCTGCCACAGGGTGCCGCCCATGCACACGTTGATGAGCTGGCTGCCGCGGCAGATGCCCAGGATGGGCTTGCCCCGCTTCAGGAAGGCCTCGAACAGGGGCTTTTCAAAGGCGGTGCGCTCGGGCAGGGGCTTGACGGAGTCATTGATGGGGGTCTCGCCGTACAGCTCGGTGTCCATATCGGCGCCGCCGGTGAGCAGCAGGCCGTCGCACAGGTCGGCCATCTCCTCGGCGCACACGCCGCAGGTGGCCATGGGGATGCCGCCGGCGTTGAACACGGCGTTGGAATAGGTATCGTGGAGTTCGTGGATCATCCGGCGGTTGTCGACGTCATAGCGGCGAATGTCGGAAGAAACGCAAATCAGGGGTTTTCCGTTGAGCATGGATAACTACCTCACTTTTCAGTGTTTTGATGTCCATGTCATAGTAGCACAAACGCCCGCCGGACGCAAGTGTCGGCGGGCGTTTTTATGATTATTTGGCGTATTCCACGGCGCGGGTCTCACGGACAACGTGGACCTTGATCTGGCCGGGATAGTTGAGTTCGTTTTCGATCTTCTTGGACAGGTCGCGGGCCAGCAGCACCATATCGTCATCCCGGATCTTGTCGGGGTTGACCAGGATGCGGATCTCACGGCCGGCCTGGAAGGCGAAGCACTTCTCCACGCCGGGCATACCGGAGGCCAGTTCCTCCAGACGCTCCAGACGCTTGATGTAGGCTTCCAGATTCTCACGGCGGGCACCGGGACGGGCGGCGGAGATGGCATCGGCAGCCTGCACCAGATAGGCGATGATGGTCTTGGCCTCCACGTCGCCGTGGTGAGCCTCGATGGCATGGATGATGTCTTCCTTCTCGCGGTACTTGCGGCACAGATCCACACCGATGGCAACGTGGCTGCCCTCCACCTCGTGGGTGACGGCCTTGCCGATGTCATGGAGCAGACCGGCGCGCTTGGCCTGGGCGATCTGCTGGGTGGACAGACCCAGTTCGGAAGCCAGCAGGCCGGCGATGTGGGACACCTCGATGGAGTGTGCCAGCACGTTCTGGCCGTAGCTGGTACGGTAGCGCATACGGCCCAGCAGCTTGATCAGCTCCTGATGGACGCCGTGGACGCCGGTTTCGAAGATGGCGCGCTCACCCTCCTGCTTGATGGTGGCTTCCACCTCACGCTGGGCTTTTTCCACCATTTCCTCGATGCGGGCGGGGTGGATGCGGCCGTCGGTGATGAGCTTTTCCAGGGTCATGCGGGCGATCTCGCGGCGGACGGGATCAAAGCTGGACAGGGTGATGGCTTCGGGGGTATCGTCGATGATCAGGTCAACGCCGGTGAGGGTCTCCAGAGTGCGGATGTTGCGGCCCTCGCGGCCGATGATGCGGCCCTTCATCTCGTCGTTGGGCAGGGGCACAACGGACACGGTGGCTTCGCTGGCGTGGTCGGCGGCGCAGCGCTGGATGGCGGTGGAGATGACCTCGCGGGCGCGGGCATCGGCCTCATCCTTCAGCTGACGCTCGATCTCCTTCAGCTTGAGGGCGGCGTCGTGCTTGGCCTCGGTCTCCACCTGGGAGATCAGCTGGGCCTTGGCTTCTTCCACGGTCAGGCCGGAGATCTTCTCCAGCATGGCCAGCTGGCTGGCCTTGAGTTCTTCCAGCTCGGCCTTCTGGGTCTCCAGGGCCTTGAGCTTCTGATTGAGCTTTTCATCCTTCTGCTCGGCAGCTTCCAGCTTGCGCTCCAGGGTCTCTTCCTTCTGCTGGATGCGGCGCTCCTGCTTCTGGACTTCGGCGCGGCGTTCCTTGCATTCCCGCTCGTTTTCCGCTCTGGCGCGGAAAATTTCTTCGCGGGCTTCCACGACAGATTCACGTTTTTTGGCTTCTGCGGACTTAATTGCTTCGTTGATGATGCGTTTGGCTTCGTCTTCGGCAGTGCCGATCTCTTTTTCAGCAAGTTTCTTACGGTAAAGATAGCCGACCAGGGTACCGGCGGCCAAAGCGACAACGATCAACAACGCAGCCAGCCAGATAGGCATCTGCATTGTAGTATCCTCCTAAATAAAGTACATGGATAGCCATGTTACCCTATATTTTATCCTGTTCACAAATGGATGTCAAGACAAACTACAAAAAAAGACCACCCCGATACAGGGTGGTCTTTGTGCCGATTGGTGAAAAAACTTACTTCTTGGCAGCCTTCTTGGACTCCCAGGCAGAGATGCACAGGGTGCCGGAAATGTCGCCGGCCACGTTCAGGCAGGTACGGCCCATGTCGAACAGACGGTCCACGCCGTAGATGATCATGATCATATCCACGGGGATGCCCATAGCGGTCAGGACCATGGCCAGCATCAGCATACCGGCGCCGGAGACACCGGCGGTACCGATGGAAGCCAGAGTGGCGGTGACGACCACGGTGACCATCTGACCCAGGGTCAGGTTCATGCCGCAGCAGGAAGCCAGGAAGATGGTGGCAACGCACTGATAGATGGCGGTACCGTCCATGTTGATGGTGGCGCCCAGGGGCAGGACGAAGGAAGCGATCTCGTCGTCAGCGCCCAGCTCGTGGCAGCACTCCTTGGACACGGGCAGAGTGGCGGCGGAAGAGGTGGAGGTGAAGGCGAAGATCATGGCGGAAGCGGCGCCCTTGAAGAACTTCAGGGGGCTGATGCCGGCAAACGCCTTGGCGGCGAAGGAGTAGACGAAAATGGCGTGGATGGCGTAGCCGATGTAGGCGCACAGCAGGACCAGAGCCAGAGAGCCCAGGATCTCAACGCCCTGGGTAGCGACGACCCAGGCCATCATGGTGAAGACGCCGATGGGAGACAGGCTGATGATGAAGGTCATCAGCTGCTCGATGACAGCGTAAGCGGAACCGACGAAATCCTTGCACAGCTTGGCCTTCTCGCCGGCGGCCAGCATGGAACCGCCCAGGAACAGGGCGATGATGATGACCTGCAGCATATTGGCGGTGCGGAAGGCTTCCCACATATTGGAGGGGAACATACCGATCAGGGTATCCATGAAGTTGGCGGAAGTGGCCTTGTCCCAGGTGGCACCCTCAGCCAGCTGCAGGGTGGGGAACCAACCGGCGCCGTTGAAGATGTTGCCCAGCACCAGACCGATGATGCAGGCGATGGCGGTGGTGACCAGGAAGAAGGCCACGGTCTTCCAGCCGATGGAACCGACCTTCTTCATGTCGCCCATGGACAGGATGCCGTCGATCATGGACAGCAGGACCACGGGAACAACGATGAACTTCAGCAGGTTGACGAAGATGGTACCAAAGGGCTTCAGGTAGTTGGTGGTGAACTCGGGGACACCGGCAAAGTAGCAGATCAGGCCCACAGCCACACCGGCGATCAGGGCGATGACGATCTGCACAGGCAGCGTCAGTTTTTTCTTGGACATACGAAAAAACACCTCTCGTAAAAAAGTACCGACGAAAAACTCGCCGGCCGATCATTGATAATATTACCATAGCAAATTCCGATAAGAATGTAAACCCCTCTTTCGGTTTTTGACAGAAAGAATCGCTCTTTTTCGGTGTTTTTCGCGAAAAAACAGCAAAAAAGGGCGGCCGAAGCCGCCCTTTCCGCTTATGTCCCGTCAGCAGCAGGGGTTGCAGGGGTTGCAGGAGCCGCAGTCATGGTCGCCCATGCAGTTCATGCCGCCGCAGCCGCAGCCGCCCCAGGAGTTGGTGCCGTAATGTACCCAAATGACCGCGATGGCGATGACTACGATGATCCAGAAAGCCTGGTAGTTGGCAAACCAGCCGCCGCCCCGGATGCAGGGATTATAGTTGCAGTTGTTGTTGCAGTTGGCGTACATAGAAGAAGTTCCCTCCTTGAAAGATTTCTCACTCCATTCTATTCCGGGGCGGGCAATGTGTGCGGAAAGAAAAAAGACCCGGCAGCGTGCGCTCTTGTACACCCCCGCGGCTTTGTGTTAGAATAGACAAAACCGTCAGACAAACTTGAACTTGGCGAAGGAGTGAAACCGTATGGATAAAGAAACCATTGGAACCGTACGATCTGTCGCGAAGCAATGGTGGTTCAAGGTGAATACAAGACCCATGCGAATGGGCGCCCTGGACGGCGCGGCCTTTCCGCACATCATAAAGGTCCAGTATGTTGTGGATGGCAGCACCTATACAAAAAGAAAATGGATCGGCGCCGGCAAAGCAGTTCCCGCGGTCGGGAGCCGGCTGCCCGTTCTGTACTGTTCCGGCAAGCCGGGCAAAGCGAAAATCCTCTAATGCGCCAAACACCGCCGGTCAAGCAGTTTCAGGGCGCGCAGGATGCCGCGGCATCACTATGAAAAAGTCCTCCCTGTGAGAGCGTTCTCACAGGGAGGATTTCTGTTTTTTGTATTCAGTTCACCAGCTGGGCGGCGTGGCGCAGCTGGGCGCGGCTGACCACGTCCATATCCACCAGACGGTCGGCCAGGGTGCCCGAGCCGTCCTGCAGCTCGCAGTCCAGCGCGCGGTAGGAGATGGCCACCACGTGGTCACGGCGGAAGCCGTCACGGGCGATGGATTCCAACTCGCCGTCCTCCAGCAGGCCGATGTCCAGAGCCAGGTCACGGCAGGTGGTATCCCACTGGAAATCCACGCCGTCCCGGTAGCCCAGAGCGCGCAGCACGAAGGTGAGGTACTGCTCCAGGGCGCTGTTCTGGTTGGGGCCGAAGGTGGTGTCGCCGGTACCGTTGGTGTAGCACATCCGATAGGCGTAGGCCACATACCGCTTGCCGGCCTCCCAGTCGGACAGGTCCCGGAAGGGGCTGACGGTGTCGTTTTCCATGGCGTCGGCATCCTCACCCAGCAGACGGATGAGCATGATCAGGGCCTCGATACGGCTGGGGGCACGCTCCAGCTCGTAGCCGGAATCGGTGCCGCGGAACAGGCCCAGCAGGTTGAGGGCGTCGGCATAGGCCTCGTACTGCAGCTCGTAGCCGCCCCGGGCGCCGTCCTTCAGCAGCACGGTGGCGGTGGCGGAGGTGACCTCGATGCCGCTGCCGTTGTCGGCCAGCATCATATACAGGATGCCCTCACGGATGGCAGGCCCGGGCTGACGGGTGGAACCGGCGGTGACGTTGAGGATCTCCGACCCGGCAGGGCCCACCACCTTGCCGGTGCCGGTGACGAACATCACCGAAGCGCCGGGCGGGCCGGTGACCACGTCACCCTTTTTCAGGGTGCGCCGGGTCATGCCGGCGGTGAGGGTGGTCTCCTCCTGCGCGCGGAGTTCTTCCACCTTTTCCAGAACGGCCTCGGCCAGTTCCTCGGCATAGACGGTGGCCACCCGCTGGCGGGCGTAGGTGTCGGCGGCGGCCTGGAGGCCTTCGGTCTTGGCCTGCAGCGAGGCCTTCACGGTGTCAAAGGCCGTTTCCACATACTTCTCCATGGGGGTCTCGAAGATGTCCTCCAGCCAGGATCGGCTCACCAGAGGGTCGGAGGCCGTGCCGGCGGCAATGACCGTGGCCCCGGTGAAGAGGGTGAACGCCGCCAGAGCGGCGGCAATGATTCTGCGATATTTCAAAGGAGCACCTCCTGTGCGAAAACGAAATGGGGATAGATAGAAATAGTATACCACAGGAGGGGTGCCGGCGCAACAGGAAAAGGAGAGGCAGCGCCTCTCCTTTTTTGATCATGGAAACCGTCCGGCACGGTTTCCATCTCGGCAAAGCCGCCGTCATAGGTCAAAATCCTCCGTTTAAGGACGGGTCTGGTGGCGCGTTAAGAAAAAAACACTGCCATTCCGGCGGTAAAGACCGCGGAATGACAGTGTGTTTCGGTTATTCCTCCACGGGGACGTGGATGATCGCCTGGCTGAACAGGGCGGCGGGGCCGCTGATGCGCACCCGGTCGCCACGGTCCTCACAGTACAGATAGCCGCCACGGGCGGACAGCTGACGGCCGGTGAGGGTGGACTTGCCCAGACGCTTTGCCCAGTAGGGCACGAACCGGCAGTGGGCCGAGCCGCACACCGGGTCTTCGTTGATGGCCTGTTTGGGGAAGAAGCACCGGGACACGAAGTCGTAATCGGCGCCCTCGTGGGCGGGGGCGGTGATGAGCACGCCGGTGCCCTCGGGCAGGGCCAGCATTTTGGCGAAATCCGGCTTGAACTCCCGCACCTGCTCCTCGCTGTCCAGCACGAACATCAGCGAGCTGGCGATAAAGGTCTCGGCAGGGACGGCGCCCAGCATATCGGTCATGGCAGGGGTCAGCTCCTGCGCCTCCAGCCGGGCGGCGGGAAAGTCCAGACAGAAGCGGTCGCCCTGCTTTTCCACCGTCAGCACACCGGAACGGGAGTCAAAAGTGAGGTTCTGTGCCTCCGGCTCATAAAACCGGGTGAGCACATAGGCGGTGGCCAGGGTGGCGTGGCCGCACAGGCCCACCTCGCAGCCGGGAGTGAACCACCGCAGATGGTAGCGGTCGCCGGTCTTGACGGCGAAGGCGGTCTCCGACAGGCAGTTTTCGGCGGCGATCTTCTGCATCACGCCGTCGGGCAGCCACCGCTCCAAAACGCACACGGCGGCAGGGTTGCCGGTGAACACGCTTTCGGTGAAGGCGTCCACCACATATTGTTTCAGTTCCACGATCATACGGTCCTCCTTATTCCTTTCCGCACAGGGCGCGAATGACGGCGCCGGCGGCTACCAAGCCTGCCGCCGAGGGAACGAAGGACACGCTGCCGGGCAGCTGGCGGCGACCGCCGTCCTCGATGATCTCCAGCGGGGTCATGGCCGGCTCGGTGGAGTACACCACCTGCAGGTGGTCGATGCCCTTTTTCCGCAGGCGCTGACGCAGCACCCGGGCCAGAGGGCAGGTGTCGGTCTTTGCAAGGTCGGTGACCACAAACTTGGTGGGGTCCAGCTTGTTGCCGGCGCCCATACAGCTGAGGATGGGGGTGTTTGCCGCCTTGGCGCGGCAGATGAGCTCCACCTTGGAGGACACGGTGTCGATGGCGTCCACCACATAGGAAAAGGCGGCAAAATCAAAGGTGTCGGCGTTTTCCCCGGTGAAAAAGCACTGACGGGTCTCCACCGTGATGGTGGGATCGATGTCCCGGATGCGCTCCGCCATGACCTCCACCTTGGGGCGGCCAACGGTGGAGCGGAGGGCCACGATCTGCCGGTTGAGGTTGCTTTCGCTGACGGTGTCGTCATCCACCAGCAGCAGACGGCCCACGCCCGCCCGGGCAAGGGCCTCGCAGGCAAAGCCGCCCACGCCGCCGATGCCGAACACGGCAACGCTGGCCGATTTGAGGGCGCTGACCCCCTCCTCCCCCAGCAAAAGGGCGGTGCGGCTGTCCTTTACCGGTACGTTCACAGGATGGTACCTCCTCCCACCACGGTGTCGCCGTCGTAAAAGACCACGGCCTGTCCGGCGGTGATGGCACGGATGGGGGTGTCGAACACCACACGCACCCGGTCGCCCTCAGGATAGACGGTGCAGGGGGTCTCGGGCTGGTGGTAACGGGTGCGGGCGGCGCAGCGGAAGGACTCCCAACGGGGCTGCTCAAAGGCGATCCAGTTGAGGTCGTCGGCATACAGCTCGGTGCGGTAGAGATCCTCGTCCTCGCCCAGCATGACGGTGTTGCGGTCGGCGTTTTTCGCCACCACGTAATAGGCGTGGCGGCCGGAGATGCCGATGCCCTTGCGCTGGCCGATGGTGTAGCACTCGATGCCGCCGTGCTGACCCAGAATGCAGCCGTCCACATCGATGAAATCGCCGGGTTCGGGGGTGTGGCCGGTGTGGTCCCAGATGAACTTGGCGTAAGCGCCGCCGGGGACGAAGCAGATGTCCTGGCTGTCGGGTTTGTCGGCGTTGGCAAAGCCGGCCTGGCGGGCCATCTCCCGGATCTCTTCCTTGGTGTACTTGCCCAGCGGCAGCTTGAGGTGCTCCAGCTGATGCTGGGTGAGGGTGTACAGCACATAGGACTGGTCCTTCTGCTCGGAAACGCCCTTTTTCAGCAGCCAGCGGCCGTTTCCGCCCTGCTCGATGCGGGCATAGTGGCCGGTGACCACGGCGTCGGCGCCCTCTGCCAGGGCCTTGTCCAGCAGGTGGCCGAACTTGAGATAGCGGTTGCAGTTGATACAGGGGTTGGGGGTGCGGCCCTGGAGATAGGAGTGGGCAAAATGGTCCATGACGCTGGCCCGGAACCGGGGCTGGGCATCCCAGGTCAGGTGGGGGGCGCCCAGCTGGGCACAGATGTCGGCGGCCTGTTGGGCGTCGTCGGCGCTGCCGCAGCCCTGCAGTTCGTGCAGGCGCAGGGTGACGCCGGTGATGTCGTGGCCGGCCTGTTTCATCAGCAGGGCAGCCACCGAGCTGTCCACGCCGCCGGACATGGCGATATAGGCTTTGGGCATAGGAAAAACCTCCTTGTAAAGCGTTGAACGCGAGGGAACATACGCCCCTCACTCACGAAAAGGGATGCGGGCGCTACCGCCCGCCACATCTCCGCAGGACCCTGCGGGGCGGTACTTTTGGCCCGCCCAAAAGTACCCAAAAGCCGGCCAGGGACGCTGTCCCTGGACCCTGGCTGTCTGCGGATTGCCCGGCGGCCCCGGATGACAAGGTTCCCTGAACATTGCCAAGTGCCTGGGCTCGGTGCAGGCGCATCCCTTTCCCCGAGAAAAAACGGGGGCCACGGTCCGTGGCCCCCGCTGGTTGCGGAAACTTAGTCTTCGTCCTCGACTTCGTCGACCAGTTCGGTCAGATCGAACTCCAGATCCTCACCGCAGGCGGGGCACTTCATGCTGCCCTTGGCCAGAACGTCTTCGTCGATGATGATCTCTTCTTCGCAGGTGGGGCAGACCAGCTGGTACAGGTCTTCGTCCTCCAGCTCTTCGTCTTCCTCGTCGTCGTACTCGTCTTCGTCGTCGTACTCGTCGTCATCTTCCTCTTCCAGATCCAGGATCTCGAAGATCTCTTCCAGTTCGTCGTCCATGTCGTCCAGATCCTCATCAATGGCATCCAGAGCGTCTTCCAGGTCGTCCAGAACTTCGTCGATGGCGTCCAGAGATTCTTCCATCATGTCCATCTCGTCGTTGATGGCGCCCACCTCGTCGTCCAGATCGGCAACAGCCAGGGCGATGTCGTCCAGGGTGTCGATGATGGCGGCCAGCAGTTTGCCCTCATTGGTGGTCTGATCGATAGCCATGCCTTCCAGCAGACCCTTCAGATAAGCGGTTTTCTCGGTAATGGTCATAATCAAATCTCCTTTCCTCGTCAGAGGTTATGAATGGATAAAATTACTCCTTGGAACGGCCCAGGTACTCGCCGGTACGGGTGTCGATCTGGATCTTCTCGCCCTCGTTGATGAACAGGGGGACACGGACAACGGCGCCGGTCTCCAGAGTGGCGGGCTTGGTGACGTTGGTAGCGGTATCGCCGCGGACGCCGGGCTCGGTGGCGGTGACTTCCAGGTCAACGAACATGGGGGGCTCAACGCCGAAGACGTTGCCCTTGAAGGACAGGACCTTGCACTCCATGTTTTCCTTCACGAACTTGAAAGCGTCGCCCAGCTTATCCTCGTTGATGGGCTCCTGCTCGTAGGTATCGGTGTCCATGAAGTAGTACAGATTCTCATCGGCGTACAGGTACTGCATGGTACGGCGCTCGATGACAGCTTCCTCGAACTTATCGGTGGGGTTGAAAGAACGCTCGACGACGGCGCCGGTGATGACGTTCTTGTACTTGGTGCGGACGAAAGCGGCGCCCTTACCGGGCTTGACGTGCTGGAATTCCACGACCTGGAAAACCTGGCCGTCCATCTCGAAAGTCTTACCGTTTCTGAAATCGCCTGCAGTGATCATAGTATATAGGCCTCCTAAAATTTTATTATATGCTTATCAAAAGTAGTTTACACGATAAAATGCAAAATTGCAAGGAATTCCTTTACAGAATCCGCAATTCCTTGGGCGCCAGGGTGAGATTCCGCTTGCCGTCGGCGGCCAGATAGACCATATCCTCGATGCGGACGCCGAATTTGCCGGGCAGATAGATGCCGGGCTCGATGGTGATGATGTTGCCCTGCACCAGTTCCCGGTGATAGGTCTTGGCGGCACGGGGGCTTTCGTGGATGTTCAGACCCAGGCTGTGGCCCAGACCGTGGCCGAAGTACTTGCCGTAACCGGCGGCTTCGATGATGTCACGGGCGGCCTTGTCCACCTGGGAGCCGGGGACGCCGGCGGCCATGGCCTCGATGCCGGCCAGCTGGGCCTCCAGAACGGTGTTGTAGACCTTCTTCATCTCGTCGGTGGCATAGCCCACGGCAAAGGTACGGGTCATGTCGCTGTGATAACCGCCCACCATGGCGCCGAAGTCGATGGTGACGAAATCACCGGCCTCGATCTTCTTGTCGCCGGGGGTGCCGTGGGGCAGACTGCTCTTGGCGCCCGACACGAAAATGGTGGGGAAGGACACGCCGGTGGAGCCCAGACGGGCCATGCGGTAGTCCAGCTCGGCGGCCACTTCACGCTCCACGGCGCCGGGCTTGATGAGGGGCAGGATCTCCTCCAGCGCCTGCTCGGCGATGCGCTGGGCGGCCACGATGCGCTCCACCTCGATCTCCTCCTTGACCTCACGGACTTCGGAGAAGGCTTCGCCGGCGGCCACCAGCTTGACGCCCTCCAGAGCGGCCTGGTAGCGGGCGTGGGATGCCACGGTCATGGCCTGATCCTCGAACAAAAGGCTGTCGATGCCGTTCTCCTTACAGATCTGCAGGGCGCACTGGGGATAGGACACGTCGGGCTGGATGACCTGATAGCCCCAGGGGGCGATGGCCTTTTCGGCGGCCTCGATGTAGCGGGAGTCGGTGAAACAGAAGCCCTTGCCGTCGGCAGTGACCAGCACCATACCCTCCAGGCCCACGAAGCCGGTGGCGTAGCAGAGATTTTCGCCCTCGGTGATGAGGACGCCGCCGCAGTGGTTGGCTTTCGCCATGGCGGCAAGTTTGTTCAGTCGTTCCATAGGTTGACCTCCTGTAGTGTAAAAGATGCCTTCCCCCTCAGGGGGAAGGTGGCCCAACGGGCCGGAAGAGGGGGTCATCGGGGCAGATGGCGAAGAACATCCCCGCAGACACCCTCAAAGTTTTCCTGAATATCACGATTGGTGTAACGCAGTACCGTGATCCCCTGCTGCCGCAGCCATGCATCCCGCGCGGCGTCACGTTGCTCCGCCGCAGTTTCGCCGTGCTGGCTTCCGTCCAGTTCGATCACCAGTTTTGGCTGGGCACAGTAAAAGTCTGCAATATATCCGCCCAACGGTTTTTGCCGTCGGAAACGAACGGGAAGCGCCCGCAAAAAATCATACCACAAATGCCGCTCCTGCGGGGTCATTTCCCGCCGCAGACGCTGCGCATGCTCTGTCAGTATGTGTCTGCTCACGGTGTGCCCCCTCTTCCGTCACGGCTGCGCCGCGCTCTGTCAGTATGTGTCTGCTCACGGTGTGCCCCCTCTTCCGTCACGGCTGCGCCGCGCTCTGTCAGTATGTGCCTGCTCACGGTATGCCCCCTCTTCCGTCACGGCTGCGCCGCGCCACCTTCCCCCTCAGGGGGAAGGCAATCCCTGTACATTTGCTTCATCAAGACCGCGTCCTCGGCCTGGGTGCCGGCGGACTCGCACAGGATGCGGGGGGCAAGGTCCCGCTGGGCCACCAGTTTGGCCAGCGGGCCGAACTCCGGGCCGTATTCGGTATCTTCAAAGGTGAGGTGCTTCACTTCCCCGCCCTTGCCGTACTCGATCTTGCTGAAGTGGGCGTGGAAGTGTCTGGCCCGTTCCTCGCCCAGCTGCCGGTGCAGCAGGTCCAGCAGGGCGGCGAAGTCGGCCTCGGTGCGCATACCGCCCCGGGTGCGGGCGTTGAGGTGGCCGAAGTCGACGCAGGGCAGCAGCCGCTCGTCCATCCGGCAGATGCGGCAGACCTCTTCCCCGTCGCCCAGCACGTTGATCTTGCCCATGGTCTCGATGCACATCCGGACGTGGGCAAGGCCCTCGTTTTCCAGCGCCTTCAGCGCCTCCCGCAGGTTGAGGAGGGTGTGTTCCAGCGCCACCTCCCGCTCCATGCCGGACAGGCCGCCGCAATGGACCACGATGCGGTCGCCGCCCAGCCATTCGCAGGCGCGGGCCGACTTGACGATATATTCACAGTTCTTTTGGACGCGCTCCTCGCTGTCCCCCGACAGGTTGATGTAGTAGGGGGCGTGGAGGGACATGACGATGCCGTACTGGGCGGCCTGGGCGCCGATGGCCCGGGCGGTGTCCTCGCCGATGTTGACGCCGCGGCCGCACTGGTATTCGTAACAGTCCAGACCCAGGCTCTGCAGCCACTTGGGGGCGTGGACGGTGCCCTTATAGGCTTTGGTAAAGCTGTCGCTGTTGCCCGCGGGGCCAAACAATGCTCTCTGTTCCATCTTTTACGGTCTCTCTTTCCGGAAGGGCAGCTCCAGCAGCCGCCGGGGCCAAAAATACCACAGATAGGTGTCGGTGGACTCCACCAGAATGCCCTTGCAGCCGAACCGCCGGGCGCCCAGCATATCGGTGTAGGTCTGGTCCCCCACCATGGCCAGCGTTTCCGGGGAAAGGCCCAGTTTGCGGGCGGCCTCACGGAAGCCGGACAGGCCGGGCTTTTTGGCCAGATGCTGCCAGGGCAGCCCCACCGCCTCGGCAAAGGCCTTCACCCGGTGGTGGTGCTTGTTGTTGGACAGGATATAGAGGATAAAGCCCTCCTGCCGCAGATGTGCCATCCAGTCCAGCACCGCCTGCCGGGGCATGGCGTCCCGGGTCTGCATGAGGGTGCCGTCGATGTCCAGCAGCAGGCCGGACACCCCAAGGGCGCGCAGACGCTCCGGCGTGATGTGGGTCACGTCGGGCAGAAACAGATGGGGATACGGCAGGGGCAAAGGCATAGGCTCCCTCCTGTGGGAATAGAATGATGTTATATTGTACCACAATTTTTACCAAACTGACAAGGGGTGAGGCCATGAACCGGGAAAAAACCAAACTTTACGCGGCGGTGACCGCACGGGACGCAACGGATGCCCAGGGGTTGGGAGTCCCCTGCCTGGGTCTTTTTTACCGCATCGGCGAAAACGGCGTGCTGCAGCGGGCACGGACGGCGAGCCAGGGCCGGGGCGGCCTGCTGGGGCTGTACGAGGCGCCGGGGCTGGAGGTGTGCCAGCCCGACCGGGT
>JAFYPP010000076.1 GCA_017559995.1 Clostridia bacterium
GAGGCCATGGCATCAAACAGCAGACGGGGACCGGCATTGACTTCCACACCGTAGGTGGTGCAGGCGGGGAAGATGATCAGACCGGCGGTGATGGCAACGAAGGTGTCCAGCAGGATGATGTTGACGGACTCGCCCATCAGAGAGCGCTCCTTGCCGATGTAGCTGCCGAAGATGGCCATGGAGCCAATGCCCAGGCTCAGGGTGAAGAAGGCCTGGTTCATAGCGCCCACGATGACGTTGGCATTGATCTTGGACAGGTCGGGCAGCAGGTAGAACTTCAGACCCTCGGCAGCGCCGGACAGGGTGAAGCTGTTAACGGCCAGAACAACCATCAGGAACAGCAGAACTACCATCATGTACTTGGTGACGCGCTCCAAACCGCCCTGAAGATTGAAACTCAGAACGAAGAAGCCCAGCAGCACCACAACGGCCATGCTGACCATGTTGACGGTGGGGTTGGTGATCATGGAAACAAAGCCCAGACCGGCGCTCTGACCCATGACAAACTTAAAGAAGTAATAGAACATCCAGCCGGTGACAACGGTATAGAAGCTCATCAGGCACAGGTTGCCGAACAGCGCCAGAAAGCCGTGGGCGTGCCACTTCTGGCCGGGCTTCTGCAGCTTCTGGTACATCTTAACGGGGCTGGCCTGGGATGCGCGGCCCAGAGAGAACTCCATGACCATGACGGGCAGACCCAGCAGCAGCAGGCACAGGACGTAGATCAGCACGAAGCCGCCGCCGCCGTACTGGCCGGCCATCCAGGGGAACTTCCACACGTTGCCGCAGCCGATGGCGCAGCCTGCGCTCAACAGAATGAATCCCAGTCGGGACGATAATCTTTCACGTTCGTTCACAAAAAAATCCTCGCTTTCGCTTTAAACTTCTACTATTCTATCAGTTGCCTCGGCAAATGTCAAAGGCAGATTGAAAAAACATGAAGAAATTATGAATAAAATGGGGAAAATATGCAGAAATGCCTCATTTCAGCGAGGCGCTTGCGGCTTCCTGCGCCGCGGTCCAGCCCTCACCCACCCGGAACAGGGTCAGCAGATCGCCGCCTTGGGGGACGCGCACGGTGAGTTCGGCGTTTTCCTGTGCCTGGTCAAAGATGACCTGTTCGCAGCCGAGGAACCGCCCGTTCTCGTCGTAGACCGCTGCCAGCAGCCGCTGACCGGCGGAAACGTTGGTCACCGACAGAGCGGCGGTGACGGTGCCGCCTTCGGTGGAAAGGTTCACGGTGAAGATCGCATAGCCGCAGGCGCCGCACTCGCTGCCGCCGGCAAAGGCCTGGGGCGCGAAGAGCAGCATACATACCGTGACCAACAGGAGCGCGGACAATTTTTGGCGATACGTTTCATAGTGATCGCTCCTTTTCAGTTTGTGTTCATGGTTTGTCTGCATAATTAAATTATCATAGCACAGCATGGAATGAAAACCCAGCATCCGGAGAAATCCTGCTCCTTTTACCGCTTTGCTCTTGTAAACCGCGGCGAAACTGTGCTACACTGTATTTAATAATGGGAACAAATTCGCTGTTTACAGAAAGGTCGGATCGACACATGGGTATCGCGAATACCATTGCCCTGCTGGGCGGTTTGGGATTTTTCCTTTTCGGCATGTCGCTGCTGGGCGAAGGCCTCAAGCGAATGGCCGGCGGAAAGCTGGAGATCATATTGGCAAAACTGACATCCACCACCTTCCGGGGCGTTTTGCTGGGTGCCTTTGTCACGGCGGTCATCCAATCCTCGTCGGCCACCACCGTTATGGTGGTGGGCTTCGTCAACTCGGGCATCATGAAGCTGGCCAACGCCATCGGTATCATCATGGGCGCCAACATCGGCACCACCGCCACCGGCTGGATCCTGGTGCTGGCGGGCATGGACGAAGGCGGCGGATTTTCTTCCGCTACCATGTTCTCCCTGGTGGCCTTTATCGGTATTATTCTGTATTTCTTCTGCAAGAAACCCACCCAGAAAAATCTGGGCATGGTCATGCTGGCGTTTTCCGTGCTGATGAGCGGTATGCAGACCATGAGCGGCGCCATGGCGCCCCTGAAGCAGAGCCCCGCCTTTCTGGGCTTTATTTCCGCTGTGTCCAATCCGCTGGTCTCTCTCGCCGTGGGCATCATCGTCACCGCCATTATCCAGAGCTGCTCGGCGTCCATCGGCATCCTGCAGGCACTGTCCATCACCGGTGTGATCTCCTATGAGGTGGCCATCCCCATGGTGGTGGGTATGTGTATCGGTGCCTGCGCTCCCGTTCTGCTGTCGGCCATCGGCGCCAATGTCAACGGCAAGCGCACGGCGCTGGTCTACCTGATCTTCAATCTGGCGGGCGCTACCGTGCTGATGATCCCCTTCTACATCCTTCACGGCATCATCGGGTTTGGCCTGATGTCCCAGATGGCCACCAGCATGGGCATCGCCATCACCAACACGGTGTTCAAGGTGGCGGCCACCATCCTGCTGGCGCCCTTTGCCGCCCTGCTGCAAAAGCTGGTCACCACCCTCGTGCGGGAAAAGACCGACGAGGACGGCGACGAGTGCGAGGAGGATACCCTGCTGGACGAGCGTCTGCTGCAGTTCCCGCCGCTGGCGCTGGAACAGAGCAATCAGGCCATGTCCCGTATGTCCGCCGCCGCCTTCAAGAATCTGGAGCGGGCCATCGGTCTGCTGGATACCTTTGATCAGGTTCGGTTTGACAAGATCATGCGCCGTGAGGAAACGGTGGACCGGTTTGAGGATCGCCTGGGCGCCTATCTGGTGCGGCTGCACACCCAAAAGCTCAGCGACCGGGAGACCCGGACCTCGGCCTGTATCCTCACGTCTCTTAGTAACGTGGAGCGCATTTCCGACCACGCCGTCAACCTGGCGGAACTGGCCCAGGAGCTGGACGCCAAGAAGATCGCCTTCTCTCCCAAGGCACGGGAGGAACTGCAGATCTGTATCGAAGCCGTTCGTGAGATCGCGCAGCTGACCCAGCGGGCCATGCTGGAGGGCGATCTGGAACAGGCCCGGACGGTGGAGCCGCTGGAACAGGTCATTGACGGCCTCACCCGGGAGCTGAAGGTGGGCCACATCCAGCGGGTGCAGGCCGGTCTGTGTACACTGGAACTGGGCTTTATCTACAACGACTGCATCAACAATTTCGAGCGTGTGGCCGACCACTGCTCCAATATCGCCGTGGCCGTGCTGGAATCCGCCGACAGCCATCTGCTGCCGCACGATTACCATCAATCGCTCAGCCGGGGCGTTCACGAGGATTACAGCCGCCAGCTGGCATTCTATCACGAAAAATACCGGGTCACTTCCGCCGCCGGCAATTGATCCGGCAGAAACCGACCGTTTTCACGCCGTGGCGGTGCTACAATGACCTCAATGATCAAAGCGAGGTGTGACAATGGAAACAAGAGCGTTTTTGAAAGCCTGCAACATCGAGGAGCAGGATCTGCGACAGGCTGGTATCACCTGGGAGCAGCTGGAAGCTGTCCGCGACGCCTACCGCGGCATCGAAGATCGGCTGCGGGAGATCGGCAAGGACTTTATTGACGAGTACCTGTACGATATCGAAAAGGCGGGCATCCACTCCTACCGTTACCGTACCAAGGCCCCGGACCATCTGCTGGAGAAAATCATCCGCAAGCGCAGGGAAGCGCCGGAAAAGTTCGCGCGGCTGGATGACACCAATTATTATAAGTATATCACCGATCTGATCGGTATCCGTGTGTTCTTCCTGTACCGGGAGGATTGGATCCATTTTCACCGCTATATCACCGGCCGGTTTGAAAATGATCCCGCCAACTATATCGAGGACCGCCTGCGGGATTTTGACGAGGATCCCAGCCACTACTACCTCGCCGAGCGGCCCCGGGTGTATAAACGGGGCGGCGACAGCAAGATCTATGACGAAAAGGAGATCGACATCATCACCGGCACCGGCGAGGTCTATCGCTCCCTTCACTATGTGGTGAAGTACAAGGGCTACTACGTGGAGATCCAGTGCCGCACCCTCTTTGAGGAAGGCTGGAGCGAGGTGGATCACGACATCGTCTATCCCTACTTCCAGGATGACGAGATGCTGAAGGATTATTCCCGCCTGCTGAACCGCCTGTCCGGTCTGGCCGACGAGATGAGCTCCTATTTCCGCCGCATGAAGCCCAACCGGGAAGAATAAAGATGTAAACAGTCGGAGCTGGCCTCCGGCTGTTTCTTTTTTTCCCAAACTGTGGTATAGTGATTGTACTGACAATATTTGCGAAAGAGGTCGCGTCTATGAAACAGGAGATCCTTCGTCTGGCGGAAGAACTGCGCCATGAATTGCATATGTATCCCGAACTGTCCAACCGGGAGACGGGCACCAAGCAGCGGCTGATGGCCTTTTTGCGGGCGCACACCAAGCTGGAAGTGGTGGATCGCGGCCCCTGGTTCTATGCCGTTCACCGAGGCGCTGACCACGGCGACCGGCTGGCCTTCCGTGCCGACATGGACGCTCTGCCCATCGACGAGACCATTGAGCTGCCCTATGGCTCCACCGTTCCCGGTGTGTCCCACAAGTGCGGTCACGACGGCCACTGCGCGGCGCTGGCCGCCTTCGCCATGGCGGTGGATCGCCGGGGCTGCGACAACACCGTTTATTTTATCTTCCAGCACGCCGAAGAGACCGGCGACGGCGCGAAAGAATGTGTGGCGCTGGTGGAGGAGGCGGGCATCCGCGCGGTGTACGGCTGGCACAACCAGTGCTCCTTCCCTCTGGGAGAGGTGGCTGTCCGGGAGGATACCATGCAGTGCGCCTCCAAGGGTATGAGTATGTATTTCGAGGGCATCCCCGCCCACGCCTCCGACCCCGGTGTGGGCCGCAATCCCGCCATGGCCATCGCCCGGCTGATCCGGGGCCTGCCCGACCTGTACCGGGCCGAAGATTACGAGGGCCTGGTGCTGTGCACCGTGATCCATGTGGAGATCGGTGAGGAGGCCTATGGCACCTCTGCCAGCAAGGGCGTGCTGCGCATCACCATCCGGGGCGAAAACGAGTGGGAGATGGATCGGCTGGAGCGCCGTGTGGACGCGCTGGCCTACGGTCTGGCGGCGGAATACGGCCTGAACTACCACGCATCCTTCTGCGACGTGTTCCCCGAGACCCGCAACCACAAGGAGAGCGTGGACGCCCTCCGGGCCGTCTGCCGGGAACTGAATATCCCCGTGCACACCATGCCCCATCCCGAGCGCAGCTCGGAGGATTTCGGCCATTTCACCAAGGCGGCCAAGGGCGTGTATTTCTTCCTGGGCAACGGCAACGATGTCTCCCACCACACCACGCCTTTTGACTTCCCCGACGCCCTGCTGGGTACCGCCGTGGATATTTTCTGCCGCCTGGCCGGAGTGGCGTTATGCTGAACATCCATCCTGTTCTGGGCAGCACCTGGGTCATCGAGACCGCCATGGCCTATCTGCCCTTCTACAAACTGAACGAGCGGGACATCGTCCTGTTGGACAGCGGATTTTATTCCACCGACCGGCAGGAACTGACCGAGACCCTGCGTGCCCATGATTTTTGCGTGAAGGGTATCATTTGCAGCCACGCCCACATGGATCACGCGGGCAATATCAGCCATCTTTGCGGTATTTACAACTGCCGGGTGGCGGCCCATATCATCGAAGCGGCCATCGCCGCCACGGCAGACGGCTACCGCCGTCGCTACGGGATCCATAATTCCGACGGCAAGGGCGGTGTGGAGGAATGCTTCACCGCCACCGATATCATCATGCCCCGGACCGAAAAACTGGCCTTTTGCGGCGCCGAGTTCGGCATCCTCCATCTCCCCGGTCACAGCGGCGGCCATATCGGCATCGTCACGCCGGACGATGTGGCCTATCTGGGGGATGTGCTCATGGGATTTCCCCAGCTGGCAGGCAGCAAAATGCCCACCACCCAGTTTCTGCGGCTGGATCTGGAAAGCAAGCGCAGCCTGCACAGCCTGCGGGCGGAGCGGTATATCGTAGCCCATAAGGTCATCTCGGAGGACATCCACGGGCTGATCGACGCCAATATCCGCTGCATAGAGGGCAAACTGCAGGAGATCCTGGCGGCCCTCAAGGGGACGCCCACCCGGGGCGAGTGGCTGATGGCCTGGTGCGAACGGCAAAATCTGCATATGCGGTCCGACCGCAGCTTCGCCATTCTGGAATACGGCTTCAACAGCGCCGTGACCTATCTGGAGGAAACCGGACGGATCCGCTCCCGACGGGTCAACGGCAACCGCCGCTTTATGCGGAAATCAGCCGGAGGCGGGGAAGCGTCCCGTTGACGGTTCCCCGTGGTATAAAGTTTGCTTATATTTATTGAAAAGAGGGAGGGGTGCCCATGAACAGATGCAAACGTCTGGCGGCGGTATGTCTGCTGCTGCTGACGGTGCTGGCCGCCGTGCCGATCCGGTCGATGGCGGTGCAGACACTGCGTGTGGGCGTCTGTCCCGACGCGCCGCCCTATCAGTTTGAGGACGACAACGGCCGCCTGACCGGTATGCATATCGATTTCCTCAACAACATCGGCTACCTGAAAGGGTACACCATGGATTACGTCAGTTTCCGACGGGTGTCCGATGCCGTCACCGCGCTGGAAAAGGGCGAGGTGGACGTAGTGCTGGGCGCGCTGCCTGGCGACGTGCAGAACAATGAGCGGGTGCAGTTTACCAATCCACTGTACACCTCTTCGGTGTGTATGGTGGTGCCCAAGGACAAGGCCGGCGAAAACATGGGGCGGGTGGGAGACGATTCCCGGTTCCATGTGGCGTTTGAATTGGGCACGGTGGCCTTTTCTCACCTGTCGCAATTCCGAATGAGCCAGAACAAAGTGGTCGGCAGTCAGCGGCAGCTGTACGATGTTCTGCTGAACGGCGGCGTGGACGCCGTGGTCTGTATCCGGGACAGCATGCTGTATATGCTGGAATCGGAAGGTCTCCGTGAGGATTTCGCGGTGCTGCAGGAAGGTATTGCCGACCTGGAGCATATGCTGCTGGTGCGGTCTGCCGACCGTACGCTGCGTGAGATCCTGGATGATGCCATCGTAAGTCTGCGAACCAGCAGCTTTTACGGTCAGACGGTCAACCAGTGGATGGTGGACCTGGACCTGCAGGATATGCAGGGCCGTATGCGGGTACTGGCCTACGGCGCGCTGCTGATCCTGGCGGTGGCCGGCGTGATCATTGTCAACGGCCGCTACCTGAACAAGCGCCTGCGGGAACTGGTGGACGAACAGACGCTGGAACTGAATCAAAAAGTGCGGCAGCTGGAGCTGGCGGGCAATCTGCGAAACCGTCTGGTGGAACATTCCCCCGGCGGCAATATGCTGGTGCGCCGTGACGGCGCCATTCTGCTGATCAATCCGGGCGCCCGGGCCATGGCCGGCCTGCAGGAGGAGTCTCCTCAGCCGGAAAACGTGCAGACCATGCCGGTGTTCGGCGCCATTTGGGAAAAGGCGCAGCCCTATTTCCAACGGTCTATGGAGGCCCCCGAACTGATCGTGCTGGCTGACGGCGGCCGGGATAAACATACCTACCGCTATCAGTGCCATATGACCAACACCCGGGAGGAAATGGTCCTCCTGGTGGAGGACGTCACCTGGGAGGAGCGCCGCAAGCAGGAGATCTTTGAGGAGCGCAAGAACCAGACCCTCAACCGCATCATTGCCGGTGTGGCTCACGAGATCAAAAACCCCCTGATGTCCATCCGTACCTTTGCCTCGCTGATCACCGCCCAGGGCGACGATCCGGAGTTCCAGACGGCCTTCCGGGAATATGTCCCCAAAGAGGTGGACCGCATCAGCCGGATGATCGAAACACTGATCAACTACGCCCGCCCGCCCCGGGAACACAAAGCGGTCATCCGGGTCAGCGAACTGGTGCGGGATTGTATGAGTCTGGCGTTTTTGTCCTCCAAGAAGAACATTCCCGTGGAATGCGACGTGCCGGAGGATGTTTCGGTATACGCCAACGGCGACCAGCTGCGGCAGGCGCTGGTCAATCTGCTGATCAACGCCATCGAGGCAGTGGAAACCAAAATGAATACTCCCGGCGCGGACGGCGGGGAACCCCTGTTTGTCCGGGTGTCGGGATACCGTGAAGAGAACCGCTTCGTGCTGGAAATTTACGATTGCGGCTCCGGCATGAGTGAAGAGGATATCCTGCAGTGCACCGATCCGTTCTTCACCACGAAAAAGAGCGGCGTCGGCATGGGCCTTGCCCTGAGCAAACAGTATGTGCGTGAAAACGACGGCCAGCTGGAGATCGAGAGCGTCCTGGGCCGGTACACCAAAATGCGCATGATCTTGAAGGAGGAAACCGGTTATGAAACCCAGCGTGTGGATCATTGATGATGAACAGGGTATCTGTGTATCCCTGTCCCTGGCGTTGAAAAAAGACTATCAGGTGGCCACCTTCAACAGCGCCGCGCCGGCGCTGGAACGCATGAAGCACGAAAGCTGCGATGTGGTGCTGCTGGATCTCAAGCTGCAGGAAGAAGACGGCATGGAGGTGCTGCGGCAGATCAAGCAGGAGCACCCCGACGTGTCGGTGATCATGATGACGGCCTTTGGCTCCATCGGTTCTTCGGTAGAGGCCATCAAAGCGGGCGCCTATACCTATTTGACCAAGCCGCTGGATCTGGAGCAGCTCAAGATCTTCCTTTCCCAGACCATGGAGATCCGGAAGATGAACGAGCAGATCCGCTTTTTGTCCGACGAGCTGCGCAGCCGGCAGACCTTCCAGAAGATCGTGGGCGAGAGCGATGTGATGCAGCGCGTGTACGCCCGTATCAATCAGGTGAAGGACGTGGACGCCAGCGTCCTCATCACCGGCGAAAGCGGCACCGGCAAAGAACTGGTGGCCCGTGCCATCCATGACGAAGGCCGCCGGAAAAACGAGCGTTTCGTGGTGGTCAACTGCGCCGCCATCCCGGAAAACCTGCTGGAACTGGAGTTCTTCGGCTACCGTAAGGGCGCCTTTACCGGCGCCAGCCAGGACCGCAAGGGCAAACTGGAGCTGGCGGACAAGGGCACCATCTTTTTGGATGAGATCGGCGATATGCCGCTGAATCTGCAGGGCAAGCTGCTGCGGGCGCTGCAGGAGAAGGAGTTCTCCCCGGTGGGCTCCAGCGAGGTGCGCCATACCGACGTGCGCGTCATCGCCGCGACCAACCAGGATCTGAAGGCCATGATCGCCCAGCAGAAGTTTCGACAGGATCTGTATTACCGCCTGAACGTGGTGGAGATCTCCATGCCGCCCCTGCGGGAGCGCATGAACGATGTGCCCCTGCTGTGCGCCCATTTCCTCCACCAGAGCGCGTCGGAGATGAATAAGAGCAGCAAAGGCCTGACCTCCGCCGCCCAGGAGGCGCTGATGCGGTACAACTATCCCGGCAATGTGCGTCAGCTGGCCAATATTCTGGAATACGCCACCATCATCAGCGGCGGACGGGACATCGACCTGTGCGACCTGCCCGACGAGGTGGCGGGGGGCGTGACCGCGGCGGAAGAACCCGCGGCGCTGTCCCAGGATTTTCTGGCCACCACCACCCTCAAGGAGCTGGAACGGATGGCGGTGATCGCCACGCTGAAAAAGAATAACGGGCGCCGGGATAAAACCGCCGACGATCTGGGCATCAGCAAGCGAGGGCTGCTGAACAAGATCAAGGAATACGGCATCCAGTAAAAGAAATGCGCAAAAAATGCCGATGAGCGGCAAAAAATGCCTGCGCGAAACACGCAAAATCTGCAAAAAACACGGTTGATTATCAAAAAGCGTGGGAAATACCCTTGGCACGCTTTTTGCTAATTAAATATTAGCTGAGAAAAATCTCAGAAAAAATCAAGAGGAGGATCCTTTATGAAACTCAGAAAGATCACTGCCCTGCTGCTGTGCGCTCTGATGGCTGCTGCCCTGTTCGCAGGCTGCTCCAACACCGAGAAGCCCGGCGCCACTTCTTCCGGTGGTACCAAGTACAAGGAAGAAATCATCATCGCCATCGGTGACGAGTTCACCACCATCGACCCCATGGAGACTACTGCCGAGTCCAACCAGATCGTGCAGGATTGTACCCATGACCTGCTGACCGACACCAGCCTGGACACCATGTCCAACGCTCCCGAGCTGGCTGAGTCCTGGGAAATGATCGCTCCCGATCATTGGAAGGTCAAGCTGAAGTCCGGCGTCAAGTTCCACGACGGCACCATCCTGAACGTTGACGACGTTCTGTTCACCCTGCAGCGCGCCACCGAGGGCGGCTACGGCGGCCCCTCCAGCGTTGTCCAGGCCATCAAGGAAATGAAGAAGATCGACGATCTGACCTTCGAAGTTTTCCTGACCAAGCCCAACGTTGACTTTAACTACGTCATGGCTTCCAACACCTTCGCCATCCTGTCCAAGGAAGCTTTCGAGACCATGCCCCCCGAAGAGGCTGTTGCCATCGGTACCGGTCCCTGGAAGTTCAAAGAGTTCGTCTCCGGTGATCACGTCACTCTGGAGCGCTTCGAAGAGTGCACCCTGTACCCCGTCCCCAACACCAAGCTGCTGACCTTCCGTATGATCCCCGAAGCCAACGCCCGTATGGTCGCTCTGGAGAACGGCGAGGTTGACGTTATCATGAGCCCCAACGCCACCGACTTTACCCGTCTGTCCGAGACCGATGGTCTGCAGCTGCTGACCGGCGACGCCCGTACCCAGCACTTCATCGCCTTCAACATGCAGAACAAGGACTCCGTTGTTTACGATCAGCGCTTCCGTCTGGCTGTTGCTTACGGCTTTGATAAGGACGAAGCCATCCTGGCTGCCTGGGACGGCTATGCCCGTAAGTCCACCTCCAACATGTCTCGCGACGTCGAGTACTATGCCGACATCGAGGGTATCCCCTATGATCCCGAAATGGCCAAGAAGCTGTTCGAGGAGTGCGGCGCCGTCGGTAAGACCATCTCTCTGGTCACCTCTGACGCTGACCACCGCGTGAAGCTGGCCCAGAACTTCCAGGCTCAGATGGCCAAGTACGGCATCACCATCACCATCGAGACCATGCAGAACGCCGCTCTGACCGAGCTGAACACCTCTGACGGTGCTACTTCCGGCGTTGAGATCACCATCTCTTCCTGGACTCCCGGTATGAACGCCGACTACATGTACCGCAATCCTCTGCACTCTGAAGGCGGCCGTAACTACGCTCGACTGGCCGATCCCGAGATCGACGCTATGATCGACGGCGCTCTGTCCGAGCTGGATAAGGAAGTCCGCGCCCAGAAGTATCTGGAGCTGCAGAACAAGATCGTTACCGAGGTCGTCTGCTGGGTCCCCATCGCTCAGCACACCATCGCTTTCGGTGCTGTTGAAGGTCTGACCGGCGCCCGCCTGCATCCCGGTCTGGTCCACCAGTTCAAGACCGTCGAGCTGAAGATCGAAGGCTAATCATTCTCTATAAGATTACTTAACAAGCCTTAGGTTCCAATCCCCCTGGCCCAGGCCGGGCCAGGGGGGTTTTTTTATCAAAGTCTTTTTAGGAGGGACATTATGCTTCGCTACGTTTTAAAGCGTATTTTGATGATGATCCCCGTTTTGTTGGCCGTTTCTTTCGTCGTTTATTTCCTGATGGACCTGGCTCCCGGTGACGTGGTTATGCAGTTGGCACCCACTGACGCTACCGCGGAGCAGATCGAACAGCTGCGAAAAGATCTTGGCCTTGACGGGCCTCTGCTCGTGCGGTACTTCCGCTATGTGGGCAACCTCTTGAAGGGCGATTTGGGCACCTCGCTGTCCCAGAAACGTCCTGTCATGGAGCTCTTTATGGATCGTTTCCCCGCAACCGCAAAACTGGCTGTGGCCAGCCTCGTGGTTGCTATCGGTATTTCCTTCCCCCTGGGCATCGCCGCCGCCACCCATCACAACAGCTGGCTGGACGGCTCCAGCATGGTGGCCGCCATGTTCTCGGTGTCTATGCCTTCTTTCTGGCTGGGTCTGCTGCTGATCATGCTGTTCTCCTCCAGGCTGGGCATCCTGCCCTCCGGCGGTGACAGCGGATTTTTGTCGCTGATCCTGCCTGCAATCACCCTGGGCTCTCACCAGGCCGGCTCTCTGACCCGTACCGTCCGTTCTTCCATGCTGGACGTTATCCGTCAGGACTACCTGCGTACCGCCCGCGCCAAGGGTGTCAGCGAAAAGGATGTTATCCGCAAGCACGCGCTGAAGAACGCCCTGATCCCCATTCTGACCGTTCTGGGCTCCACTTTGGGTAACGCTCTGGGCGGCTCGGTCACCGTTGAGGCCGTTTTCGCCTGGCCCGGCGTTGGCCGTTTGACGGTCTCTGCCATCAATAGCCGCGACATGACCCTGGCCACCGGCTGTATTATCATGTTCACCCTGTTGCTGAACCTGACGCTGCTGGCGGTGGACATCGCTTACGCCTTCGTGGATCCCCGCATCAAGGCACGTTATTCCAAGTGAGGTGGAAAGCATGGATAACAATACTACCAAGAGAAAATACAGCGCTGAAGAGCTGAAAAAATACAAGAAGCGCAGCATGTGGGCCGAGGTTTGGCGTAACTTCAAAAAGAACCGCACCGCCATGGTAGGTCTCTTTATCGTTGTTGCCCTGATCATCATTGCTGTGTTCTCCCACTTCTATTACGACTATTCCGTGGACATTGTCCAGCAGGATCTGAAGGGCCGCTTCCAGAAGCCCAACGCCGAGCATTGGTTCGGTACCGACAACTTCGGCCGTGACATCTTCACCCGTATCCTTTACGGTACCAAGTACTCGCTGTCGGTCGGTATCGTGGCCGTGGCCATCTCCTGCGCCATCGGCACCACCCTGGGCGTTATCGCCGGTTTCTACGGCGGCATTACCGAGAACATCATCCTCCGTGTTTGCGAAGTTTTCGTTGGTATTCCCAGCGTTCTGCTGGGTATCGCCATCATGGCTGCCTTCGGCCAGAGCATTCTGGTGCTGATGTTCGCAATCGGTCTGGTGTACGTCCCCATGTACTGCCGTACCGCCCGCGCGGCCGTTCTGCCGGTGCGTGGTGAGGAGTACATCGAGGCTGCCCGTATCGCCGGCGTCAGCGACTTCGGCATTATGTTCAGCCACATTCTGCCCAACTCTCTGTCTCCCATCATCGTTCAGATCACCATGGGCGTGGCCAGCGGTATTCTGACCGCTTCCTCCCTGAGCTTCCTGGGTCTGGGCGTTCCCCTGCCCTCTCCCGAGTGGGGCGCTATGCTGTCCGAGGGCCGTGGCTACATCCGCGACTACGGCTATCTGACCATCTTCCCCGGTCTTGCCATCATGATCACCGTTCTGGCCTTCAACCTGATGGGCGACGGTCTGCGTGACGCGCTTGACCCCAAGCTGAAACAGTAAGAGGTGCTGCATATGAGCGAAAAAGATATTGTTTTGGACCTGCAAAACCTCAAAGTTCGTTTTGAGACCGAGGACGGCGTCGTTTACGCTGTCAACGGCATGGACCTGAAGCTGGAAAAGGGCAAGGCTATCGGTCTGGTCGGTGAGACCGGCGCCGGTAAGACCACCACCGCTCTGGCGCTGCTCCGTCTGGTTCCCGATCCCCCCGGCGTCGTGGAATGCGACAAGCTGGAACTGAACGGTCAGGACGTGCTGAACATGGGCATCCACGATCTGGAGAAGGTCCGCGGTAAGGACATCTCCATGATCTTCCAGGATCCCATGACCGCGCTGAACCCCGTCTTTACCGTCGGCGATCAGATCGCCGAGAGTATCTTCCTGCATGAGAACTGCACCTATGCCGAAGCGCAGCAGCGTGCCGTGGAAATGCTGGAGCTGGTCGGTATCCCCGGCGAGCGCGCTACCGAATATCCTCACCAGTTCTCCGGTGGTATGAAGCAGCGCGTGGTCATCGCTATCGCTTTGGCCTGCCATCCCCAGCTGCTGATCGCGGACGAGCCCACCACCGCTCTGGACGTTACCATCCAGGCACAGGTGCTGGACCTGATGAAGAATCTGCGTAAGCAGTACCAGACCTCTCTGATCATGATCACCCACGACCTGGGTATCGTGGCCGATATCTGCGACGAAGTCGCCGTTATGTACGCCGGTACCATCGTGGAAAAGGGCACCCTGGAGGATGTGTTCAATCACACCAAGCATCCCTATACCGAGGGCCTGTTCAACTCCCTGCCCAACATCAATGACAGAAAGGCCATGCTGACCCCCATCAAGGGTCTGATGCCCGATCCCACCAACCTGCCCGAAGGCTGTCCCTTCCATCCCCGCTGCCCCTACGCAAACGAGGATTGCAAGAAGCCCCAGGTGGTGCGCAACATTTCGGACACCCACTACGTCCGCTGCGGCGCCTACGACCGTCCGGGCTTCCATATTGAGCGGAAGGAGAGATGATCCATGGCTGATACCATTCTCGAAGTAAAGAACCTAACCAAATATTTCAAGACCAAGCGCGGCATGCTGCACGCCGTGGACGATATCAGCTTCAAGCTGGAGCGCGGTAAGACCCTGGGTCTGGTCGGCGAGTCCGGCTGCGGCAAGTCCACCACCGGCCGTACCATCCTGCGTCTGATCGAGCCTACTTCCGGTGAGATCATCTTCGAAGGCAAGGACATCAACAAGCTGAACAAGCGTGAGCTGCGTCATGCCCGTAAGGACATGCAGCTGATCTTCCAGGATCCCTATTCTTCTCTGGACCCCCGTAAGACTGTCAGCCAGCTGATCTCCGAGCCCATCGTTACCAACAAGATCCTGAAGACCAAGGCTGAAGTGGAAGAGCGCGTCGCCGAACTGATGGCTACCGTCGGTCTGGCCCCCCGTCTGTTCAACTCCTATCCCCACGAGCTGGACGGCGGCCGCCGCCAGCGTATCGGTATCGCCCGCGCCCTGGCCATGGAGCCCAAGTTCATCATCTGTGACGAGCCCGTCTCCGCTCTGGACGTTTCCATCCAGGCACAGATCCTGAACCTGCTGAAGGAACTGCAGGCCGAGCTGGGTCTGTCCTTCATCTTCATCACCCACGACCTGTCCGTCGTTAACCACTTCTCTGATGAGATCGCCGTTATGTATCTGGGCAAGATCGTGGAGAAGGCTCCCTCCGAGGAACTGTTCGCCAATCCCATGCATCCCTACACCAAGGCTCTGCTGTCCGCGATCCCCATCCCCGAACTGGGCGCCCAGAAAGAGCGCATCCTGATCAAGGGTGAGATCAGCTCTCCCATCGAGCCCGGCAATGAGTGCCGCTTCTACAAGCGCTGCAACTATGCCTGCGATCGCTGCCGTGAGCTGCCCGCTCTGGAGGAAGTGTCTCCCAACCATTTCGTGGCCTGCCACCGCCTGAACGAGATCTAATTTTGGACCCTGTGACCGCAGCCGGTAAAAATGGTCTGTTTTCCGGACGGTTTTTGTTGAAACTGCGGTCACGCAGGTCTATAATGAAAACATCATAAGCATTTCATAAATGTGTAAATGTGTTTAATGAACAAGGAGGAATTCAAAATGATTTTTGGTGTTCTGAAAGACATTAAGGAAGGCGAGAACAGAGTTATCTGTACTCCCGTTGAAGTAGCTTCCATCGCCGCCGCTGGCCATACCGTTCTGGTCGAGACCGGTGCCGGTGTCGGTTCCGGTTTCCCCGATGAGAAGTACGCCGCTGCCGGCGCTGAGATCGTTTCCACCGCCAAGGAAATGTGGGATCGCTGCGATTTCCTGGCCAAGGTCAAGGAAGTCGATCCTTCC
>JAFYPP010000077.1 GCA_017559995.1 Clostridia bacterium
GCCGTGCCGAGCAGGGCCTGCGCCGCCGCGCTTTCCAGCGGCTCGCTGCGCTGTGCCTGCCAGACGGTCATCGTTTCCGGCAGATCCATGACGGTGTCCAGATCGATGGCCACGCCGCGGCTCTGCGCCACGGTCACGGCATCCCGCACGGCGTCATGCTCGTTTTTGCGCACGGCCAGACCCTGCCGCAGGAGATTTCCCGCCAGAAACAGGTCCACCGCCAGCACCATCAGAATGAGCCAGGCGCGTATTTTCTTCCACTCCATGGCTTATTCCTCCGTCACAAAGCAGATCTGGGGAGCGAATACCCCATCGTCCCCTTCCAGCAGCCGGACGCGCACGACGCCGCGGCCGTCTGTCAGCGTGGCCGCCGCCTGCAAAGTGGGCAGCATGGACACGCTGTCGCCGATCTCCAGCTGCCGCAGAGCGGCGGTGATGCCGGTGATACGGCCGTTTTCCACCGTCACGGTGGCCCAATGGCCTTCTTTCCGCTCCAGATAGGTTCCGTTGAGGTGCAGGCTGAAACGCAGCACGCCCCGCTCGCCCTCGAACCGGACCTCTTCCAGGCCCAGGGTGCCGCCGGCACCGGCCTGCTGCCACAAAAGGCGCATACGGTCGCAGACCTTGCGGCAGATGTCCGTCTGCCGCTGGGCCACGCCCGTGCCGGTGGCTTCCAGTTCGATACCCTCGCCGGAATAGGTCAAGTCACCCATGGGGGTCAGGCTCACTGTGCTGTGGCCCTCCACGTACACCAGACTGTCGTCGGCGGTGGGATAGACCTTGGTCAGATAAGCGTTCATGCCGAACAGGCCCAACAGGTTCTGCGACAGCTCGCTGCGCCCGGTCATCTCCGAGGCGAAGGTCCGCACGGAAGCGCAGCTGCCCACCTGATCGGTGAGCACCTGATCGACGGGTACCGCGGCGTGCTGACCGGCCAGCTGTCCGTTGGCGGTCTCCACCGAGGCGCAAAGGCTGTTCAATTCACCGAAGGAGGCTGCCGTCCCGGCCTGCCAGCGACCGCCGTCCCGGTCGGTGACCAGCAGCAGCACGGCTTCCTCCTGCCCCACCAAAGCAAGGCCGGAGACCTCCAGATCTTCCGAAAGATGCTCGCTGCCGCTCCAGGCGCGCAGCAAAAACATGGGCTGGGCGGCATGGTACTGCAGCAGCACGCCGGGTGCCCGCAGCAGCGCCAGATAGGCCTGGGCATCCACGGGTTCCAGCACTTCCGCCGAGCCCAGAGCCTCCTGCCACAGGGGCTCCATCTGCCGGTACAGGCGGTCATACTGCTCGTCCCGGGCCAAAAACAGGCCCTCGGGCCCCAGCACCGCCAGTTCCTCCGGCTGGGCCGCGGGGCCGGTGGTGACGGGGATCACCAGACTTTCGCCCTCTTCACCCGCCTGCAGCAGGCGATCGCCGCCCCGGCTGCCCTGGATGCTGACGAAAAAGGTCAGCGCCAACAGGCCTGCCATGATCAGCAGCAGCACCAGCAGCAAGAGATTCTTCAGCCGTTCAGCCATTGGCGGCCTCGTCTTTCATTTGGGGCAGGTACAGCGTCACGACGCTGCCCTTGCCGTATTCACTGTCAAAGCCGATGTGGCCGCCGTGGGTCTCCACGATCTGCTTGGCGATGGCAAGGCCAAGACCGGTGCCGCCGCTTTCACGGCTGCGGGCCTTATCCACACGGTAGAAGCGCTCGAACAGGCGCTCCAGGTCGGCCTTGGGCACACCGATACCGGTGTCCTCCACCCGGAGGAACACCTGCTCCCCTTCCACGCCGCCGGTGATGGTGATGGCGCCCTGGGGCTTGTTGTATTTGATGGCGTTGGTGATGATGTTGATGATGACCTGCTGGATGCGCTCGGCGTCGCCCAGCACAGCGGGCATCTCCTCCGGCAGGGTACAGGTCAGGGTAAGGCCCTGGCCGGCGGCCTGGCCCTCCATGGCGGCGGCGGCCTTCTGGCCCAGCTCCCGCAGATCCATGGGCTGCATATGCATCTCCATGCGGTTGTAGTCCAGTCGGGTGAGGGTCAGCAGATCCTTGACGATGCGGGTCATGCGGTCGGCCTCGCTGCTGATGACGCCCAAAAAGCGCATCTGGATATCCCGGTCGATGTCGTCGGCGCTCATGAGGGTCTCGGCATAGCCGCGGACGTTGGTCAGCGGGGTGCGCAGCTCGTGGGAAACGTTGGCCACGAACTCACGGCGGCTGTCGTCCAGCTTGCGCTGTTCGGTGACGTCGTGGAGAACGGCCATGAGGCCCTTGCCCTCGGCACCCAGACGGATGGGGGCGAAGTAGATCTTCAAAAACCGGGGGCCGGCGGCGTAGTCGATCTCGATGGACTTGCCGTCCTGGGCCAGATCTTCCTGCCGCACCTGCACCTCGGGAAAGACGTCGGTGTAGCGGAAATTGCCGTCCAGCTTGCGGTCCAGCATATCTTCGGCGGCGGCGTTGTACTGCAGCAGCACGCCTTCGGAGTCAAAGGCCACCATACCGTCGGCCATGTGCTGGAAAAGGGTGTCCAGCTTGTTGCGCTCTTCTTCCACCTGGCGGAGGGTGGTCTCCAGCTGAACGCTCATCTCGTCAAAGGTGTCGCTGAGGATGCCGATCTCGTCGTCGGACTGCACCTGCGCCGAGGAAGTGAAGTCACCGGAAGCGATGCGCGCGGCCTGCTCGGTGAGCTTTTCCACCGGGGTGGTGATGGTCTTGGACAGCAGGAAGGACAGGAAAATGGCCACCACCAGACCGAACAGAATGGCCCGGATGAGGATGGTGAACAGGTTCCAGTTCAGTTCCTGCAGTTCGGATTTGTCATCCAGCACGCCCACCACGAACAGGACGGCGCCGCTGTCGTCCCGGATGGGCACGGCAACGTCGAAATACTCGCCCAGGGTCTCGGTGGCCTGGCCCACCTGACCGGTCATGGCGGTAAGGATGTTGGGGGTCAGCTGCAGTTTCGCGCCGTAATCGTCATCCGAACCGGAAAGGTAAGCGCCGGTGCGGCCGTCCAGCACGTAAAAGCAACGGTATTCGTCGATACCCAGTGAGGCCGAATAGGCCTCGATCATGCCCCGGAGTGTGCCGTGGTCATCGGCGTTCTGCTCCAGAGTGAGGATGAACTCGGAGGTGAACACCGAGGACATCTGGCTCCGGAACTCCCGGATATGGTAAGAGGTCACCGAGTTGATCAAAAAGGTTCCCACTACCGCCATGACCGAAACGATCAGCAGCACCAGTACCAGCACCAGTTTTCTGTGCAGACTGCGAAACATAACTCAGTTTTCCTCCTTTTTACAGATTTTTGGCGGCGGGCAGCCTTATTTCTGCAGGTAATAGCCCGCGCCGCGCTTGGTAATAAAATATTTGGGATTGGCAGGGTCTTTCGCCCCACAAAATGTCTCATTTTGCGGGGGCCCCCGTTTTATTGGATGGCCTTTGGTCGGCGCACGCCTGCGCCTTCCGCGGCCTTACGCCGCACCTGCGGCGGGGCGCACAAGCGCCCGATCGGAAGCCCCTTTGCGGCTCCCGGTTACTTCTGCAGGTAATAGCCCGCGCCGCGCTTGGTGATGAAATACTTGGGGTTGGCAGGGTCTTCCTCCAGTTTTTCCCGCAGACGGCGCATGGCCACGTCCACGGCCCGCAGGTCGCCGTAATACTCGTAGCCCCACACCTTTTCCATCAGTTCCTCACGGCTGACCACACGGCCGGCGGAGGTGAGGAAATAGCACACCAGATCGTACTCCCGCTGGGTCAGTTCCACCGAGGTGTCGGCACGGCGCACTTCCTGCAGGCCGGTGTCCACGATATAGGGGCCGAAGCTCATGCGGTTGCCGTTGGCGCGGCTCTCACCGCCGCGGCGGCGGGTATTGGCCTTGATGCGGGCCACCAGTTCCTTGACGGAAAAGGGCTTGGTCATATAGTCGTCGGCGCCGGTCTCCAGACCCAGCACCTTGTCCCGCTCTTCCTCACGTGCGGTGACCATGATGACAGGTACGTCGCTTTCCTGCCGCAGTTTCTGCAGCAGTTCAAAGCCGTTCATGCCGGGCAGCATCACGTCCAGCAGGATGAGGTCGGCCCAGCCGGTCAGGGCCTTTTCCAGACCGGTAACGCCGTCGTAGGCGGCGTCGATCTCAAAGCCCTCTCTTTTTAAATTAAAGGAGATCAGATCCACGATGGTCATCTCGTCCTCAATGATCAGAATTTTGCTCACAGGTATCCCCTCCACAGTCTGCCGCGCCGTCGGCGCGGCTTTTTGCTTTCCAGGTTTAAATGCGCCCCTGGACCTTTGCCAGGGCATAGGCGCTCAGGGTTTTGCCGTCCACGATCTCCCCACGGGCGATCATGGCCTCAAAGACGGGCAGCGGCAGGCGCTCCACCGTCAAAAACTCGTCCTCGTCGGGTTCGTTCTCCCCGGTTTCCCGGAGCTGGGCAAAGTACAGCGTCAGCTTTTCATCGCAAAAGCCGGCACTGCCGTAGTAGTCGCCCAGAAACTCCAGCTGCTCGACTTTGCCGCCGGTCTCCTCCCGCAGTTCCCGCAGGGCGGCGGGATAGGGCTCCTCGCCCCGCTCCAGTTTGCCCGCAGGGATCTCCAGCAGTTCCTTTCCGATGGGATAGCGGAACTGGCGCACCAGCACCACATCCTCCCCGTCCATCACGAAGATGCCCACCGCTCCGGGGTGGCGGGCCACCTCGCGAAGGGCTTCCCTGCCGTTTTCCAGCAGGACGGTGTCATGGATCACGTCGATGATCTTGCCGTGAAACTTGCTTTCGCCGCGCAGGCGCTGTTCAAAGTGGCTCACTTCTCCAGCACCTCTCTCCGAATAAGGTCAAAGGCGTGGTTGGCGGCGGCACGGCGCACCTGCTCCCGGGAGCGGGTATGGCGCCGTTCGGGACAGAAAACGGTCTCGCCGCCCTCCCAGGACAGGCCGATGAACACGGTGCCCACGGGATGCTCCTCGGTGCCGCCGGTGGGACCGGCGTAACCGGTGGTGCTGACGCCCACGTCGGCGCCCGACAGCTTGCGGACGCCCCGGGCCATCTCCAGAGCGCACTGCTCGCTGACCTCGGTATACTGTTCAATGGTTTCGGGTTTGACACCCAGAACATTCCTCTTGGCTTCGTTCCAATAGGTGACACAGCCGTAGCCGAACACCTCGGAAGCGCCGGAAATATCGGTGATGCGCTTGGCGATGAGGCCGCCGGTGCAGCTTTCGGCGCAGGCGACGGTCATGCCCTTTGCCTTCAGGCCGTTCACCACCACTTCTTCCAGCGATTCCACGTCCACGCCGTAGACGGCGTCGCCCAGAATGGCGCGCACCTGTTCCACCACCGGGTCGCACATGGCCAGGGCCTGCTCTTTCGTTTCGGCCCGGGCGGTGACGCGCAGTTCGCACTCGCCCTCCTTGGCGTAGGGCGCCATGGTGACGTTCTCCAGACTGTCGGCCAGCGGACGGGTGAGGTACTCCACAGCGCTTTCGCCCTGACCGAAGATCTTCACGTAGCGGCTGCCGATCACGCCGCCGCACAGCTTTTCCAGATAGGGCAGCGCCCGCTGACGGAACATGGGGGTGCACTCCCGGGGCGGGCCGGGCAGCATGATGACGTGGCAGCCGTCGGCCTCAAAGGCGCAGCCGGGGGCGGTGCCCCAATCGTTCACCAGCACGGTGCAGCCCTCGGGCAGCATGGCCTGTTTTTCGTTGTTGGGGGTCATCTTGGGGCCCACGCGCTCCCGCAGACGGACGAGCTGCTGCCGGTCCATCTTCAGGGGCCGGCCAAAGACCTCGGCCACGGTCTCCTTGGTGAGGTCGTCGGCGGTGGGGCCAAGACCGCCGGTGGTGATGAGAATGTCGGCACGGCGCTTGGCGGTCTCCAGCGCCTCCCGGAGCCGCTGGGGGTTGTCCCCCACCACGGTCTCCCAATAGACGTTGAAGCCGTGCTCGTTGAGACCCTGGGCGATGATCTGGGCGTCCAGATTGACGATCTCGCCCATGAGCAGTTCGGTGCCGACGGCTAAAATTTCACAATTCATATCTTAACCCAACGTTACCTTTTCCACGCCTTCCAGCGCTTCGGCGATGAGGGCCTCCACGTCCAGCTTGCGTTCCTCTTCCAGCACCTTTTCCATGGTGGGCTTGGTCTGGGGATGTTTGGGGGTAAAGACGGTGCAGCAATCCTCATAGGGCAGGATGGAGATGTCCATGGTGCCGATGCGGCGGGCGATGGTGATGATCTCTTCCTTATCCATACCGATGACGGGGCGCAGTACGGGCATATCGCAGACGGCGTTGGTGGTGTTGATGGCCTGCACGGTCTGGGAGGCCACCTGGGCCAGCGACTCACCGGTGATCAGGCACTGGCAGTCCTGACGGATGGCCACCTGCTCGGCGATGCGCATCATAAAGCGGCGCATGATGAGGGTGAAGTAATCCTCCTTGCACTTGTCCCGGATCTCGGTCTGGATGTGGGTGAAGGGCACTACGGTGACGGTCAGCTTGCCGCACCACTTGGCCAGCACGTCGGCCAGATCCAGCACCTTCTGCTTGGCCTCCTGGGAGGTGTAGGGATAGCTGAAGAAGTGCACGCCGCCCAGCTCCAGGCCACGCTTGGCCATCATCCAGCCGGCCACGGGGGAGTCGATACCGCCGGACAGCAGCAGCATACCGCGGCCGGAAGTACCGGTGGGCAGACCGCCGGCGCCGGGGACGGGGCCGCCGTGAACGAAGGCGTAATTTTCACGCACTTCCACCCGGACGGTGACCTGGGGGTCATCCATGTGGGGCTTCAGGTGGGGATACACATCGCTGAGGTAACCGCCCACCTCACGGCTGATCTGGGGCGAGGTGAGGGCGAAGCGCTTATCGGAGCGCTTGGTCTCTACCTTATAGGTGCGGACGCCGCCCAAAAGATCCTTCAGGTACAGCGCGGCCTTCTCCTTGATGTCGCGGATGTCCTTTTCGCACACCGCGGCACGGCAGACGCCCACCAGACCAAAGACCCGGCGGCAGATCTCCATGGCCTCGTCCATGGGGGCGTTTTCATCCAGAGGCTCCACGTAGAAGGTGGACTGGCAGCCGTGGACCTTGAAGTTGCCCACCTTTTTCAGGCGCCAGTTCAGGGTCTTTTGCAGACGGTCCTCGAACTTGCGGCGGTTGAGGCCCTTGAGCACCAGTTCGCCGCACTTACAAAGCAGAATTTCTTTCATAATTTCACCTTAAAACATCTTTTTTGCCGCCGCCAGCGCCGCCAGAAAGGCGTCCACGTCGGCTTCGGCGGTTTCGGGGCACAGACTCACCCGCAGGGCGGCTTCGGCGTTTTTGCCGGACACGCGCATGGCGGTGAGCACGTGGGACTTTTTGCCCCGGCTGCAGGCGGAACCGCCCGACACGTAGATCCCCTGATCGGACAGCACCCGGATATAGACCTCCGAGCGGCCCACGCAGGGGGACAGGTTGACGATATGGGGGGCGCAGTTTTCGGGGGTGTTGATCCGGCAGCCCAGCTTTTGGGCTTCGCAGATCAATTGATCCCGCAGCGCGGCCATTTTTTCACAATTTTCCTTGAGATGGGCCATCCGCTCCTCTGCCGCCGCGGCAAAGGCGGCGATCTGGGGCATGGCTTCGGTGCCCGAGCGCAGGCCGTTTTCCTGGTTGCCGCCGTAGATCAGGGGCTGCAGCTGCAGACCCTCCCGGAGGTACAGGGCACCGCTGCCCTTGAGGCCGCCCAGTTTGTGGGCGGATAGGCTCATCATGTCGATGATGCCCATAGGCAGGTCGATCTTGCAGAAGGCCTGCACGGCGTCCACGTGGAGCAGCGCCCTGGGACAGATGTCCAGCATGGCGGCCTTGGCCTCCCGCAGAGGCAGGACGGCGCCGGTCTCGTTGCACACCGCCATCAGGCTCACCACCGCGGTATCGGGGCGCAGGGCGGCACAGATGGCCTCGGCGCTGACGCTGCCGTCCATTTCCGGTGCCACCAGGGTCACCTCAAAGCCCTGGTTCTGCAGGGCCTTGAGGGTGTTGAGGGTGGCGTCGTGCTCGATCTGGGTGGATACGATATGTTTGCCCACGTGACGGTTTTTATGGGCGGCGCCCCGCAGGGCGGTATTGGTACTTTCGCTGCCGCCGGAGGTAAAGGTCACGCAGGAAGGCTTGCAGCCCAAAGCGGCGGCAAGGGTCCTGCGGCTGTCATCCAGCAGTTTGCGGGCGGCGGTGCCTTTGGCATGGAGCGAGCCGGGGTTGCCGAACTGCTCCATGGCGGCAACGGCCGCCTCCCGGGCGCAGGGCAGGACCGCCGTGGTGGCGGCGTTGTCCAGATAATGTTCCATTAGAACTTGGCGCCCTTCAGCTCCACGGCACGGTTAAAGACCATGTGCTCGGGGGTGCTGTCCTTGCTGTCCACGCAGAAGTAGCCCTGACGCAGGAACTGGAAGTCGGCGGGAGCCTGTACGCCCTTGAGGGAGGCCTCCACCTTGCAGCCCTTCAGGATCTCCAGAGAGTCGGGGTTGATGCAGCTGAGGAAACCGCCCTCGGCGTTGTCGGGATCGGCCTCGGTGAACAGGTTGTTGTAGATGCGCACCTCGGCGTCCACGGCGGTGGCGGCATCCACCCAGTGCAGGGTAGCGCCCTTGACCTTGCGGCCGTCGGCGGGATCGCCGCCGCGGGACTCGGGATCGTAGGTGGCGTAGATCTCCACGATGTTGCCGTCCTCATCCTTCTTGCAGCCGGTGCAGGTGATGAGGTAGGCGCCCTTCAGACGGCACTCGGGGCCGCCGGGATACAGGCGCTTGTACTTGGGCACGGGGACCTCCAGGAAGTCGTCGGCCTCCACGTAGATCTCACGGGAGAAGGTGACGGTGTGGGTGCCTTCCTCGGGCTTGAGGGGGTTGTTTTCCACTTCCGTGGACTCGGACTGACCCTCGGGATAGTTGGTGATGACCATCTTCACGGGGCGCAGAACGGCCATCACGCGCTTGGCGTTGTCGTTCAGGTCCTCACGCAGGCAGTGCTCCAGGAAGCCGTACTCCACGGTGGAGGACACCTTTGCCACGCCGATGCGCTCGCAGAAATTGCGAATGGAGGTGGGGGTATAGCCACGGCGGCGCAGGCCGCACAGGGTGGGCATACGGGGATCGTCCCAGCCGCTCACGTGGCCCTCTTCCACCAGCTGGCGCAGCTTGCGCTTGGACATGACGGTGTGGTCGATGCCCAGACGGGCAAACTCGATCTGGCGGGGCTTGGAGGGAACGGACACGTTATCGCGGACCCAGTTGTACAGAGGACGGTGATCCTCGTACTCCAGAGAGCACAGGGAGTGGGTGATGTTCTCCAGAGCGTCCTGGATGGGATGGGCGAAGTCGTACATGGGATAGATGCACCACTTGTCACCCTGGCGGTGATGGTGGGCATACTTGATGCGGTAGATGACGGGATCGCGCATATTGAAGTTGCCGCTCTCCAGGTCGATCTTGGCGCGCAGGGTGTACTTGCCCTCGGGGAACTCGCCGTTCTTCATGCGCTCGAACAGGTCGAGGGACTCCTCCATGGGGCGGTCACGCCAGGGAGAACGGGCGGGGGTGGAGGTGTCGCCGCGGTACTCCTTGAACTCCTCGGGAGTCAGCTCGCAGACATAAGCCAGACCCTTCTTGATCAGCTCCACGGCGAACTGGTAGTCCTGCTCGAAGTAGTCGGAGCCGTACAGCATCTGGTCCCACTCAAAGCCCAGCCAGCGGATGTCCTCCTGGATGGCGTCCACGAACTCCACGTCTTCCTTGGTGGGGTTGGTGTCGTCAAAGCGCAGGTTGCACTTGCCGCCGAACTTTTCGGCGGTGCCGAAGTCGATGCACAGGGCCTTGCAGTGGCCGATGTGCAGATAGCCGTTGGGCTCGGGAGGGAAACGGGTGTGGACGGTCTTACCTTCGAACTGACCGCCTTCGGCAATATCTTCTACGATAAACTCTTCAATAAAATTAGAGGTCTTGATCTCTTCCATTTGAAATCGCTCCTTTACTTGATCACGAATCCGGTATGACCGGGAATGACGTTGGTGAAGGCGGGTTTTCCCTCCAGCTCGGTCATATAGTCCTTCAGGCGGCGCAGGCACTTTTCCTGACCCAGCAGCGCCATGATGGCGTGGAGGTCGGGGGTGTTCTTGCGGCCGCAGACAGCCATGCGCACCACGGCGCTGACGTCACCCACGTGGCCCTTGAACTGCTCGGGAGCGGCCTTGTAGGCCTTGACGTCGGGAGACATACCCAGAGGCTCGCAGATGTCCTTCATCTTGCCGAACCAGGTGTCCTTGTCGTCGGCGCAGTCCATCAGGGGGATGTAGGCCTCCAGCACCTGCTTCTGCAGGGCCTTATCCATGTCCAGCTCCTCGTCACGGGTGAACAGCTCGTCGTAGAAATAGGCGGCGTAGCCGGGGACGTCGGTCCACTTGACGATATCCTTGCGGGGCTTTTTGCCGCCGCGGTCGATGGCGAACAGGGCCTTGCCGTAGTCGGGATCAGCAGCCAGCAGGCCGTACAGGGCGGCGTCGAACCGCTGGGCCCAGGCCAGCACCTGCTCGTAGACCTGCACGTTGTCCATGCGGGAGATGACCTCGGCGGAGACCGAGTTGAGCTTCATCATGTCGAACAGGGCGCCGGAAGCGCTCATCTTGTTCAGCTTGAAGGGGAACTCGTTGTAGTGGGCGGTCTTGTTCTGCTTGCGCCAATCCTCGAAGTTGGAATTGGCGATGGTCAGCAGGTACTCCACCACGGCCTCGGCGGGGTAGCCCTCTTCCACGAAGAAGTCCACGGCGGCCTCGGGGTCCTTGCGCTTGGACAGCTTGCGCTTGGAGCCGTCCTCTTCCTTCATGATGGGGGAAACGTGGGCGTACTTGGGGGCCTTCAGGCCGCACAGCCAGAACATCTGCAGGTGGATGGGCACCGAGGCGATCCACTCGTCGGCACGGATGACCTGGTTGACACGCATACAGGTGTCGTCCACGATGTGGGCAAAGTGATAGGTGGGGATGCCGTCGCTCTTGAGCAGCACCACGTCCACGAAGTTGGCTTCCATCTCGATGTCGCCGCGGATGCCGTCCTTGTACTTGACACGGTCGCCGGGCTTGCCGGGAGAGCGCATACGCATGACGTAGGGCTTGCCGGCCTTGAGGTTTTCCTCGATCTGCTCCAGGGTCAGCTCACGGCACTTGGCGTACTCGCCCCAGTAGCCGGGGGTGACGCCCTTTTCTTCCTGACCGGCACGGAGGTCGGCGATCTCTTCCGCGGAGCAGAAGCAGGGATAGGCCAGGCCCTTTTCCACCAGATCCTTGCAGAACACATGGTAGTACTGGGCGCGCTTGCTCTGGGTATAGGGGCCGTAATCGCCCTGCTCGGTGTCGTCACCGGTGGCGCCTTCGTCAAAGGTGATGCCGAAGTCACGGAGGCCCTGGACGATCTGGCCCACGCCGCCGGCCACTTCACGCTTCTTGTCGGTATCCTCGATACGGAGGATCACACGGCCCTCGCTGGTGTGGGCCGCGCGCTCGCCGACCATGGCGGTGAACACGCCGCCGATGTGCAGAAAGCCGGTGGGGCTGGGGGCAAAACGGGTGACCAGAGCGCTGTCTTTCAGTCCGCGGGGCGGGAAAACTTCCTCCAGCAGCTGCTGGGGAGTTTGGGTAACGTGGGGGAACAACAGTTGTGCCAGTTTGGCATGATCCATCATATTTATCACTCCTGCAAGAAAAATCTGCATACTTTTCGTATTTTATCAGCTTATTATATCTTTTTTCAAGGAGAGATGCAAGGGAAAGCGCAAAAAAAGAGCGGTGAAAACCGCTCTTTTTGCCGTCATACCAACGTGGGCTGCTGCCAAGACAAGCCGACGGCGCCCTCCCGGACGGTGAGGCATACCCGCGTCCCGGCGGTGCCCGTCAGAATGGCTGCCGCCAGGGGATCCTCCACCGCCCGTTCCATCGCCTGCCGCAAGGGTCTGGCACCCAAAGCCGGGTCGCCGCAGCCCGCCGCCAGGACTTGGGGGACCGCCTCCTCCCACACCAGTTCCACGCCCCGCTCCCGGCAGACCTCCGCCAGCCGCTCCAGTTCCCGGCGGGCGATGGCGCCAAGGCAGGTGCCGTCCAGCGGACGGAAGTGCACCACCCCGTCCAGCCGGGACAGCAATTCAGGCCGCAGGGCCCGCTTCACCGCCGCCGTGACGGCTTCCCGTGCCGCCGTCTGCCGGTCGGCCTGCACAAAGCCGCAGGCTTTGCCGCCCAAAGCTTCGCTGCCCAGATTGGAGGTCATGAGCACCACCGTTTCCCGGAAGCTCACCGTCTGGCCGGTGCCGTCGGTGAGTTCCCCCTCCTCCAGGATCTGCAGCAGCAGATTGAGCACGTCGGGGTGGGCTTTTTCCACCTCGTCCAGCAGCACCACGC
>JAFYPP010000078.1 GCA_017559995.1 Clostridia bacterium
GTTCATGCCGATCAGGCACTCAGCAATCTCGGTGTTAACATTCTTCACGGCAGTCTCGCAGCCCTTGCCCAGGTAACGGGTCGTGTCGCCGTCGCGCAGCTCGCAAGCCTCGTAGATACCGGTGGAAGCGCCGGAGGGAACAGCGGCGCGGCCCATGGAACCGTCTTCCAGATAAACCTCGACCTCATCGGGGGGGTTGCCGCGGCTGTCCAGGATCTCACGGCCCAGGACGTCAACAATCTCGATCATCTGCTTCATTGGAATCATACTCCTTTCAATTTATGGGCGGACATCCGCCCTTTCAGGGGTGAAATTATAGTCTGCGCCGCCCGGCGGACGGCGCCAGAACGCAGTCGGTCCCGATCAGTTCTCGATCAGGGTGTCGCCGTCCATCTCTTCCGGCTTGGCCAGACCCATCAGGTCCAGCATCGTGGGGGCAATGTCGGCCAGGCGGCCGTCATGCAGCTTGACGCTGGCGCCCACGATATAGAAGGGAACGGGGTTGGTGGTATGGGCAGTGAAGGGCTCGCCGTCGGTGTCGATCATCCGCTCAGCGTTGCCATGATCGGCGGTGATCAGGGAGATACCACCCATCTTGGAGGTGGCCTCCACCACCTTGCCCACACACTCATCCACTACGGACACCGCCTTGCAGGCGGCGTCGTAGCAGCCGGTGTGGCCCACCATGTCGCAGTTGGCAAAGTTCAGGATGATCACGTCATAGGCACCGCTCTCAATGCGCTTGACGCACTCCTCGGTCACCTCATAGGCGCTCATCTCAGGCTTCAGGTCATAGGTCGCCACCTGGGGGGAGGCGATCAGGCACCGGTCCTCACCGGGGAAGGTCTGCTCCACGCCGCCGTTGAAGAAGAAGGTCACATGGGCATACTTCTCGGTCTCGGCGATACGCAGCTGGGTCAGGCCCAGCTTGGAGATATAGGCACCGAAGATGTTGTCCAGCTTCTGCCGGGGATAGGCCACAGAGACGTTGGGCATGGTGGCGTCATACTCGGTGGTACACACAAAGCAGACGGGGACGAAGCCATTCTTACGCTCGATATCCTTCAGGTCCTCGTCCACAAAGCAGCGGGTGATCTCACGGGCGCGGTCAGGACGGAAGTTGAAGAAGATCACAGAGTCGTTGTCCTGAACCTGGATGTCTTCCAGGCAGATCACGGGCTCCATGAACTCGTCGGTGACACCGGCGTCATAGGATTTCTGGACAGCGTCGGCGGGATCAGCCTCGTAGGGCGCGATGCCGCAGGCGATGGCGTCGTAGGCCCGCTGGACGCGCTCCCAGCGCTTATCGCGGTCCATGACGTAGTAGCGGCCCATGACGGTGGCGATCTGACCCACTCCCAGCTGCTGGATCTTGGCCTGCAGCTGCTCCACAAAGTGCTTGCCGGAGCTGGGGGGGACGTCACGGCCGTCCAGGAAGCAGTGGACATAGACCTTTTTGATCCCCTGTTCCTTCGCCATGCGCAGCAGGGCGTACAGGTGGGTGATGTGGCTGTGGACACCGCCGTCAGACAGCAGGCCCATCAGATGCAGGGCGGAGTCCCACTCCCGGCAGTTGGCCATAGCCTCCAGATAGGCAGGATTCCGGAAAAAGATGCCGTTGTCGATATCACGGCTGATGTGGGGCAGGTCTTGGAAGACCACCCGGCCGGCACCAATATTGGTGTGGCCCACTTCGCTGTTGCCCATCTGACCGTTGGGCAGACCCACATCCAGACCGGATGCGGTCAGCTGACAGCCGGGGCACTCAGCAAAGATTTTGTCCAGATTGGGAGTGGGGGCGTTGGCCACGGCGTTTCCCTCGCAGGGACACTCGAAACCAAAACCGTCCATAATGATCAATGTGGTAGGCGTTTTCATAAAACCTCAAATTCTCCTCATTTTAAGTCCGAAGGACACCCTGCCCCCCCTTGGAGAGTGGAGGGGGCACGCGGTGGAACTCCCCAGGGCATGTTCTCTTTCCGCTCCGCGGAAATTCACTTTTTGGTCTTCGCCCGCGAGAGCCGGCCTGTCGCGACGCGACACATTTTCCGCAGAAAATGTTCGGCTTTTTACTCCTGGTTGGCAGCGTTGATGATCTGCACGAAGTCAGCGGGCTTCAGGGAAGCGCCGCCGATCAGGCCGCCGTCCACGTCAGGCTGGGCCAGCAGCTCAGCGGCGTTCTTGGCGTTCATGGAGCCGCCGTACTGGATGGTGACGGAGCGGGCAACATGGGCGCCATACAGCTTGCGGATGACGCTGCGGATGCCTTCGCAGACCTCGCCGGCCTGCTCGGCAGTGGCGGTCTTGCCGGTGCCGATGGCCCACAGGGGCTCGTAGGCGATGACCACGTGGCGCATCTTCTCAGCGGGCACGTTGGCCAGGGCGCACTTGACCTGGTAGGCGATCAGCTCCATGGTGACGCCCAGCTCGCGCTGCTCCAGGCTCTCGCCCACGCAGACGATGGGGATCAGGCCGGCGTTGATGGCGGCGTGGACCTTCTTGTTGACGGTAAAGTCGGTCTCGTTGTAGTACTCACGGCGCTCGGAGTGGCCGATGATGACGTACTTGGCGCCAGCCTCCTTGATCATCTCAGCGGTGATCTCGCCGGTAAAAGCGCCCTTGCTCTCATAGTGGCAGGTCTCGGCGCCGATGGCAATGTGGCAGTCCTTGAACAGGCGGACAGCGGCCTGGATGTTGGTGGCGGGCACGCACAGCACCACGTTGCACCACTTACCCTTGGGGATGATGGGCTTGATCTCCTCAGCAAAGGCCTTGGTCTGGGACAGGGTGTTATTCATTTTCCAGTTGCCAGCGATGATGGTCTTGCGGTAACGACGATTCATAGTATTCTCTCCCTATTCTGTGTCTTATTCTTTCTCATAAATGTCTGCCCCCAGTGAGCCGACATGGATGGGCATCTCTTTTGTCCTCCGGGACCGATTCTCCATTCGGACCCGGAGGAAGTTTCACTTTACTTGTCCAGCAGGCAGGCCACGCCGGGCAGTTCCTTGCCCTCCATGAACTCCAGGCTGGCGCCGCCGCCAGTGGAGATGTGGGTCATCTTGTCGGCATAGCCCAGCTGCTGCACGGCAGCGGCGGAGTCGCCGCCGCCAATGATGGTGATGGCGTCGGTCTTGGACAGGGCCTCAGCCACAGCCTCGGTACCCACAGCAAAGGCGGGGAACTCAAACACGCCCATGGGGCCGTTCCAGATGACGGTACCGGCGTCCTTGACCGCATTGCAGTACAGCTCCACGGTCTTGGGGCCGATGTCCATGCCCTCCCAGCCGTCGGGGATCTCGCCGGCTTCCACGGTCAGAGTATTGGCGTCGGGGCCGAACTTGTCACCGCAGACGGTGTCTACGGGCAGCAGCATCTTCACGCCCTTGGCCTCGGCCTTTGCCACCATCTCGTTGGCGTAGTCCTGCCAGTCGGCCTCGAAGAGGGAGTTGCCGATCTTACCGCCCTTGGCAGCGCAGAAGGTGTAAGCCATGCCGCCGCCGATGATGA
>JAFYPP010000079.1 GCA_017559995.1 Clostridia bacterium
GTCCGTGCCGCCGAAGGCCGCGCCGTGCTGGAGTTTGGCTCCCGCCGCGCCCAGGGCGCCGACGGCGCCGTTCTGGGCGCCCGTGCCGCCTATATCGCCGGTGCCGCCGGTACCGCCTGTGTGCTGTCCGACCGCAATTTCGGCGTGCCTGCCATCGGTACCATGGCCCACAGCTGGGTGCAGTCCTTTGACACCGAGTACGAGGCCTTTGCGGCCTATGCCCGCACCTATCCCAACGCCTGCACCGTATTGGTGGATACCTACAACGTACTGAAATCCGGCGTGCCCAACGCCATCAAGGTGGCCAAGGAAGTGCTGGAGCCCATGGGCTGCCGCATGAAGGGCGTCCGTATCGATTCGGGCGACATCGCCTATTTGAGTATCCAGACCCGCAAGATGCTGGACGAGGCCGGTATGCAGGACTGCGGCATCGTGGTCTCCAACTCTCTGGATGAGTTCCTGGTCCGCGACCTGCTGCGGCAGGGTGCCCAGATCAACTCCTTCGGTATCGGCGAGCGCCTCATCACCGCAAAGAGCGCCCCCGTGTTCGGCGGCGTCTATAAGCTGGTGGCCATTGACGGCCCTGACGGCAATATCATTCCCAAGATCAAGATCTCCGAGAACGTGGGCAAGATCACCAACCCCCACTTTAAGCAGGTCTGGCGTTTTACCGACAAAAAGGACGGCAAGTACCGCTCCGACGTGCTGACCCTCCGGGATGAGATCATCGACGACAGCCAGCCCTATCTGCTGTTCGACCCCGACCACACCTGGAAGCGTCACACCCTCACCGATTACGAGGCCAAGCCCCTGCAGGTGCAGCTGTTCGACAAGGGCGTCTGCATCCACAAGCCCCGTGACATCGAGGAGATCCGTGCCTACTGCAAGGAGTGCCAGGGCAAGATCTGGGACGCCGTTACCCGTTTTGAAAATCCCCACCCCTATTACGTGGACCTGTCCCAGGAACTGTGGGACATCAAGCAGCGTCTGCTGATGGAAAACAGCAAGTAAAGGAGCGACGACCATGGAATGGAATAAACTGATGGCTACCCGGAAATCCTGCCGGGAATATACCGACGAACAGATCACCGACGAGCAGCTGAAGGCCATTTTGAAGGCCGGCTGCGCCGCCCCCGTGGCCCGTGGCAAGTTTGAACAGGTGCAGATGACCGTGGTGCAGGACAAGGCCCTGCTGGATCTCATCGACACCGCCGCCAAGGCCGGTTACGGTGACGAAAACTTCAGCTGCACCCGCGGCGCACCCACCGTTATCGTGGTGTCGGTGGCCGAGGAGCAGGGTCAGATCTCTCCCATGATGATCGCCAGCGCCGGCTGTGTGGTGCAGAATATGCATCTGGCCGCCACCGACCTGGGCCTGGGCAGCGTGTATCTGGGCAGCATCCAGGCGGTGAACAACAGCTTCGAGGTGCTGTATAAGCTCAAGCTGAAGGACGGCTTCTGGCCGGTGGCCGCCCTGGCCGTGGGCAATGCCAAAGAACCTGCCGAAGAGCGGGCCATCCCCATGACCAAGATCTTCACCAATATTATTGAGTAAAAAAGAAACCCCCGGAGCGTGGCTCCGGGGGTTTTTCGTTGTTACTTGATGATGATCTCGTCCAGCGGGCGCTTGGGTACGTAATGGACATCGTTTTCGTCACGGTAGTAATTGAAGCTCTCGCCGGGCTTCAGCTCGGTGAGCACCACCGTTTCGTCGGGCTTGCCCAGAGCGATGACCAGCACAGGGCGGAAACGCTCCTCCAGCTCCAGGGTCTCCCGTACCTTTTCGGGGTTGAAGTTGCCGATCATGCAGCCGCCCAGGCCCATTTCGGTGGCACGGAGCAGGATGGTCTGGGCGCAGATGCCCACGTCCTTCCAAAAGCGCTCCACGCCGGGGCCGATGGTGTTGTCATAGCACATGACGATGAAGCCGGTGGGGCAGTGGCCGGGATGGGGCAGGGTCATGTCGGGCAGACCTCTTGCCCAGCCGGTGCAGGGCTGCAGCTTGTCACAGCCTTCCTTGGTGTGCACCAGCACGTACTTGAAGGACTGGAAGTTCTGGGAGAAGGGGGCGTAGCGGGCGCAGTCCACCATATCCAGCAGCTGCTCCCGGGTGAGGCGGACGCTTTCGTCATAGCCGCGGTAGCTTCGGTTTTGCTTCAGCAGGTCTTTTAACATAACAATTCCTCCCGTTAATCATGAATCTGCCAGTCGATAGGCGACTGGCCGCAGTTTTTGAGAAACTCGTTGGTCTTGGAAAAATGCTTGCAGCCGAAAAATCCCTGATAGGCCGACAGGGGACTGGGATGGGGTGCTGCCAGTACCAGATGCTGCATACCGTGGATCAGCGGCACCTTTGCCCGGGCGTTGGCTCCCCACAAAAGGAACACCAGCGGCTTTTCCCGCTTGTCCAGATGGCGGATGATGCTGTCGGTGAATTGTTCCCAACCCTTGTTTTTGTGGGAGTTGGGCTGGGCTTCCCGCACGGTGAGCACGGTGTTCAGCATGAGCACGCCCTGGTTGGCCCACTCCATCAGGTTGCCGTGGCCGGGAACGGTACAGCCCAGATCGATCTGCAATTCTTTATACATATTCTGCAGGGAGGGCGGGATCTTCACGCCCTTCTGCACAGAAAAGGCAAATCCGTGGGCCTGTCCCGGGCCGTGATAGGGATCCTGACCCAGCAGTACCACCTTTACATCGTCGTAGTCGGTGTACCGCAGGGCGTTGAACACGTCGTTCATGGGCGGGTACACCGGCCCGCTGGCATATTCTTCTTTCAAAAACTGCCGCAGCTGCTGATAGGACGGGCTTTCCAGATCTTCCTTCAAAATATCGTCCCACCGGTTGCCGAAAATAGCCATGGGCATCCCTCCCGGTACATTTTCTACAGTATACCACACAATGTGCCCATGTGAAAGAAAAATCCATCACGGGCATGGAATTCCGCGGAGGAATATGCTATACTATACTTAATCACCAAAAACATCCATATACTGAAGAATAGAGGAGGTCTGTAGCATGGCATTTTTTGACAAGATCGCTGCAGCAGCAAAGTCCGCCAAGGACTCCGCCAACACCGCGATCGAGGTTGGTAAACTGACGATGAAGATCAAGAGTGAGAACGACGCCATCGAGCAGTTCAAGTGCCAGATCGGCGATCTGCTGTGGGCACAGTTCCAGGAAGGCACCGTCACCGATCCCCAGGTCATCGCCCTGTGCGAGAGCATCGTTGCCGCCAACGAGACCATCGAATCTCTGCAGCAGCAGATCGAGGTGCTCAAGGCACCCGCTGAACCCGTGGAAGAGGAGATCGCTGCCGAGGAAGAGGCTCCCCAGCTCATTCTGGAGCGTCACTGCGCCCAGTGCGGCGCTGTGGTGGCAGAAGGCGCCAAGTTCTGCAGCAACTGCGGCGCTGCCCAGTAATCCGGCGTAATCGCCGCCGCAGGGATATCTGTCCCTGCGGCTTTTTACCGCGAACATAAGAGGAGAAACATCGTTATGGTTACATTGTTGTCCAAGTGGCTCATCCCCAATCACGAGCAGGTCTCTGACCCGGAGGTGCGCCGCAAATACGGCGTCCTGTGCGGCGCCGTGGGCATTGCCCTCAATCTGCTGCTGTTTTTGGCAAAGTTTTTTGCCGGTACCATCAGCGGCTCCATCGCCATCACCGCCGACGCCTTCAACAATCTGTCGGACGCCGGATCCAGCCTGGTGACCATCGTGGGCTTTAAACTGGCGGGACAGAAACCCGACCCCAACCATCCCTTCGGTCATGGCCGTATGGAATATCTGTCCGGTCTGGTGGTGTCCATGCTGATCCTGCTGATGGGTTTTGAACTGCTGAAAAGCTCGGTGAGCAAGATCCGCTTCCCCGAACCCATCGAGTTCAGCTGGATCTCGGTAGCCATTCTGGTGCTGGGCATCGCAGGAAAGCTGTACATGTCCCGGTACAACGGCAAGATCGGCACCAAGATCAACTCCGCCGCCATGAAGGCCACCGCCGCCGACAGCCTCAGCGACTGCGTGTCCACCACCGCCGTTTTGGTCGCTACCCTCATCGCTCACTTTTTCTCGGTGAACATCGACGGCTGGGTGGGTCTGGCCGTGGCCGGCTTCATCCTGCTGGCCGGCTTCAAGGCCGCCAAGGAGACCGTTGATCCCCTGCTGGGTCAGGCCCCCGATCCCGAACTGGTGGAGCAGATCGAGGAGACCGTTCTGCAGTATCCGCCCATCCAGTCCATCCACGATCTGGTGGTCCACGATTACGGCCCCGGCCGCATGATGATCTCTCTGCACGCCGAGGTTCCTGCCGACGGCGACCTGCTGGAAATGCACGACACCATCGATCTGGTGGAGCAGACCCTCCGGGACCGCTTCCGCTGCGACGCCGTCATCCATATGGACCCCATCGTCACCGACGACAGCGAGGTGCTGCGTATGCGCGGCAAGATGCAGCAGCTGGTGCAGGTCATCGACCGCCGCATCACCGTCCATGACTTCCGCATGGTCACCGGCCCCACCCACACCAACCTGATCTTTGACGTGGCCGCTCCCTTTGATGTGAAGCTGGAGGACGGTGAGATCCGCCGCCAGGTGGAGGAGATCGTCAGCCTGCTGGACGGCAATTTCAACGCCGTGGTGACGGTGGACCGCATCTACGCCTCCAAGGACTAAACCCAAGGAAAAAAGCACTCCGAAAGGAGTGCTTTTCTTTATTCTTCGGGGAAGTGCGGCTCCGCCAGCTCCACGTTGGCCTCGATAGAGGCGTTGAGCTTTTCCAGCAGCGCCAGCAGGGCGGTCAGGTCGCCTTCCGTCAGGTCGGTGAACATCTTCTGCCGGGTGGCGTGGTGGCGGTCGGCCAGCGCCTTGGCCTCCGCAACGCCCCCGTCGGTGAGATACAGGTTGAAGATGCGGCGGTCGTGCTCATTGCTCCGGCGGGTCAGCAGGCCGGCGGCCTCCAACTTGCCGATCTGCTCACCCAGAGTCTGGGGGCGGATGTGCAGCAGGCGGCACAGGGTCTTTTGGCTGATGCCGGGGTTTTCCAGCAGAAGGGTCAGCAGGCGGCTGTGGCTGCCCACCTGGGGGCCGGGGCGGTGAAAACTGCGGCGCACCAGAATGGCGTTCTTACGCAGCTCTTCCATCACACGAAGGGTCAGTTGTTCCATGATCATGCTCCTTTCCGGGTACGGTGAATTGGGTCTCAAACAGTTCTTTATACAGGGGAGAGCACTCCAGCAGCTGGCTGTGGGTGCCCGACGCGGCGATGCCGCCGCCGTCCACCACCAGGATCCTGTCGGAGGCCACCACGGTGGACAGGCGGTGGGCCACCACCAGCGAGGTGCGGCTCTTCAGCAGGGGTTTGATGGCCGCCTGAATGTGGCTTTCGGAGATGGAATCCAGGGCGGAGGTGGCCTCGTCCAGCAGCAGGATGGGCGGGTCTTTGAGGATCACCCGGGCGATGGACAGGCGCTGCTTCTCGCCGCCCGACAGCCGCAGGCCCCGGTTGCCCACCACCGTATGGTATCCCTGGGGCAGGGAGGTGATAAAGTCGTGGATGTGGGCCTTTTTGCAGGCCTCCGCCAGTTCCTCGTCGGTGGCCTCCGGTTTGGCGTAGCGGAGGTTTTCGGCGATGGTGCCGTTGAACAGATAGGTGTCCTGGGATACCAGACCGATGTTGCGGCGCAGGGAGGCCAGGGTCATATCCCGGATATCCACGCCGTCAATGGAGATGGTGCCGCCGGTGACGTCGTACAGACGGGGCAGCAGGGTGATGAGGGTGCTCTTTCCGGCGCCCGAGCTGCCCACGAAGGCATAGGAGCGACCGGGCTCCACACGAAAACTCACGTCCTTCAGCACGGGGGCATCGGGGCGGTAGCCAAAGGACACCCTGTCATAGGTGACCTGGCCCTGCAGGCGGCCCACGCTGACAGCGTTTTCCCGGTCGGTGATGTCGGGCACCATATCGTAATAGGCGAACAGACGCTCAAACAGAGCCAGCGAGCGGGTGATATCCACGTGGATATTCAGCAGATCGTCCACCGGACGGTGGAGGCGGGTCATCAGGGACACGATGGTGGAGATCTCGCCCACCGTCACCGCCGGGCCGACGGGGGCCTTCAGCATGAGGACGCCGCCCAGCAGGTACAGCAGCTGGGGGCTGAAGCTGCTGAACAACTGAATGGTGCTCATGAACAGACGGCCGGTGAGGGTCTCGGTCACAGAGAGACGGCGGATCTCGCCGTTGATCTCCCGGTATTTGCGCGCTTCGTCGTTCTCCCGACCGAACAGCTTCACCAGCAGCTGCCCGGAAACGCTGAGGGTCTCGTTGAGCATCTGGTTGCTCTCATCCCGCTTTTTCTGGATCTCCCGGGCGATGGTCCAACGGCGCTTGCCGGCCAGACGGGTGGGCAGAAGGAACAGGGGCAGCAGCACCACGCCGGCGGTGGCCAGCACCCAGTTGGTGCGGTACAGAGCCACCAGGGTGATGACGATGGTGCTCACGTTGCGGAGGGTGGAGGCCAGCGTCTGGGTGATCACCGACCGGACGCCGGAGATGTCCTCGGTCATGCGGGTGAGGATCTCGCCCTGCTTGGTGTCGGTGAAAAAGCGGTGGGGCATGGTCTGTAGATGTGCGTACATCTTGTTCTTCATGTCACAGGTGACACCCTGGGCGATGTTGGCGCTCAGCCAGCCTTCCAGCAGACCCAGGCCGCTGGAAACCACCAGCAGCAGCAGGGAAAGCAGAACCAGCTGACAAAGCAGGGCGAAATCGCCGGCCAGAAGGCCCTTGTCAATGATGGCGCCGGTGAGCAGGGAAGGGGCCACGCCCAGCCCGGCGGAAACCACGATCACCGAAAAAGAAGCGACCAGATAGGGCGTATAGGGTGTCAAAAAGGAAAAAATGCGCTTCAAAAGGGATACGGTCAGCTTGGGGGTGGGGGCGTTGTCCAGGCGTTCGGCCAGGTCAAAAGATACACGGTTTCGGGACATCCGATCAACTCCTTTCTATTTATTAAGGCACCTTCATTATAATGCAGGTACCTTAATAATGCAAGAGAGAAATTGTAAATAAACAGTAAAAACCGCCTGCGGACACCGCAGGCGGTCTTTGAAACGGAGATTACATCACTTCGCTCTTGTCGGGGAAGACCAGTGCGCAGATGAGATAGGCCCAAAAGCCTACGCTGGCGGCCAGCGCCAGCACGGCCCAACCCACGCGCACCAGGGTGGGATCCAGGTCAAAATACTCGGCCACACCGGCGCAAACGCCGCAGATCTTTTTGGCCTGACGGTTTTTATAGATACGCTTGTTCATACAAACGCCTCCTTTTTCTCTCTTTTATCTTCAAATAAAACGGGGATCGTGCGGCCTGTCAGCGGCGGTAGATGCGCAGGTCGCCCGACACCGTCTGCATGCTGTAGGTGCGGCTGCCGCCCTCCAGATAGACCGCCGTGCCGCTCTTATCGCTGAGGGAGGTCTTCAGGTTGAAATCCGACCGCACATCGCCGGATACCCGCTGATACCGCAGCGAGAAGCCGTCGTTGTCGGGGAGATACAGTTTGGTGTCGCCCGAAACGGTGTTCAGCTCCATGGCACAGGGCATATTGCACAGGTTCAGGGAGAAGTCACCGCTGGTGGACTTGACGAACAACTTGTCGGCGTTTCCGTCGAAGTCGCAGTCGCCCGACACCGTGGTGACGCGGGCCTCGCAGCAATCGCCGGTGAGGATCACGTCGCCGCTGGTGGTATGGATCTCCGCCACGCCGCACTTCAGCTGGGGGCACTTGGCGTCACCGCTGACGGTGTGCAGAGTGAGGGTGGCCACCTCCAGGCCCTTTTCCAGATCGATATCGCCGCTGGAACTGGTGACCGAGATGCTGTTCCAGCCGCGCTGGGGCAGATAGATCTCGAAATCCGACTGCAGCATGCCGTAGGAGAACAGCACCGAACCGGCACTGTATTTCTGGCCCTGTGCCACCGTGAGGATGCCGCCGGCGGTCTGGATGCGGGCCAGTTTATCCTCGGTCAGTTCGTTTCTGGACAGTTCCACGATGTAGATATTGTCGTCCTGGGACACACCGAAGGTCACATCACCGCTGTTGGTGATGACCTCTACACCGTTCAGGTCGGCGGCAGGAACGGTGTAGTCGTAGCGGTAGCGGCCGTCCTCAAAGGTTTCGGACAGATTTTTCAGGGTGGAGCGCAGGCCGGAGCGCACCGAATGGGCGATGTCCTTGAAGGCCTCTTTGGAGCCGTGCAGGGTCTCGCGGGAGCCCTTGAAGGTCGCCTTGGAGTCCTGGGCAAGACTCTTGGCGGCGGCGCCCAGGTGTCCCGCGGCACTCTTGAGATCGCTGGCCACCTCCCGCATGGAAGGCTCCAGATTTTTCAGGTTCTTGCCCATCTGCCGCATGAGATCCTCCAGGCCGGCAAAGGGGTTGTCGGAGGTCTTGCGGGCCTCCTCGGAGCGGCGGTTTGCCTCGTTGATAAAGGCCACCACCTCCTGCAGGTCGCCGATGCCCTCCTGCACCTTGGCAAAGGCCTCCTCCGGCGTCATGCCGCTGTCCAGCAGATCGTCATATTTGGCAGTGAGATCGGCGGTGATCTCTTCAACGATATCCTCCTTGGCAGGGCAGTTCACCGCGGCAGCCAGGCGGTTTTTTACCAGTTCACGCAGTTGCTCGTTCATATGTTCCGTTGCCTCCTTCAGCAGTCGGTGCCGATCAGACAGTCGATGATGTGCTTGATGCGCTGCCACTCGGCCTTGTTTTCGTTGTAAAAAGTACGCCCTTCGTCGGTGATGGCGTAATACCGGCGACGGGCGCCGGCGCTTTCGTCACCCCAATAGGAGCGGATGTATCCGGCCTGTTCCAGCCGGCGGAAGGCGGTATACAGCGTGCCCTCTTTGGCTTCGTACTGGCCGCCGGTGCGATCACGGATGGCCTTGTTGATCTCATAGCCGTAGCTGTCGTGTTCCAGCAGCTGGGCCAGAATAATCGTTTCGGTATGTCCGCGAATAATATCGGATGTCAGCGACATTTGGGTTCCTCCATTCCTTGATGGTGGCTACATCATACAACAAAGTACCTCGTCTGTCAAGGTACTTTGTCAAAGAAAGTATGAAGAAACGATAAACACTTTGACGGCTCGGCCGAACTGTGATAAAATACCCTTATTATAAGAGTTTATCAGCAGGGAGGCTTTTTTATGTATCTGCCCGACAGCCACAAAATTTGGCTCGCCACCGGCGAGACCCCCATTTATCTGGAACCGGCCATGGCCAATCGCCACGGCCTCATCGCCGGTGCCACCGGTACCGGTAAGACGGTCACCCTCAAGGTGCTGGCCGAGTCCTTCAGCGACATGGGCGTGCCGGTGTTTATGGCCGACATCAAGGGCGACCTTACCGGTATGTGCCGTCCCGGCGTGGAGACCAAGCACATCCGCCGCTCCATCGACAGCATGGGCCTCAATGATTTCACCTATACCGACTATCCCGTACGCTTTTTTGACGTGTACGGCAAAAAGGGCCACCCCGTCCGCACCACCATCAGCCAGATGGGCCCCGAGCTGCTGGCCCGTCTGCTGGACCTCAACGAGACCCAGAGCGGCGTGCTGCGCATTGTCTTCCGTGTGGCTGACGACAACGGCCTGCTGCTGCTGGATCTGAAGGATCTGCGGGCCATGGTGCAGTACGTGGGTGACAACGCCAAGGAGTACAAACTCACCTACGGCAATATTTCTCCCCAGACCGTGGGCGCCATCCAGCGTGCCCTCCTCAAGCTGGAGGACGAGGGCGGCGAGCAGTTCTTCGGCGAGCCCGATCTGGACCTGTCTGACTGGGTGGACTGGGCCCAGGACGGCCGTGGCGTCATGAATATCCTGGAGTGCCAGGAGCTGTTCCTGCACCCCCTGCTGTACGCCACCTTTATGCTGTGGATGCTCACCGAACTGTACGAAATGCTGCCCGAAGCGGGCGATCTGGACAAACCCAAGCTGGCCTTCTTCTTTGACGAGGCCCATCTGCTGTTCAAGGACGCCCCCAAGGCGCTGCTGCAGCAGGTGGAGCAGGTGGTGCGCCTCATCCGATCCAAGGGCGTTTCGGTGTGGTTCATCTCCCAGCAGCCCACCGACCTGCCCGACGCCGTGTTGAGCCAGATCGGCAACCGGGTGCAGCACGGCCTCCGTGCCTATACCCCCAATGACCAGAAAAACCTCCGGGCCGCCGCCCGTTCCTTCCGGGTCAACCCCAATTTCGACACCGAGGAGGCCCTGCAGGCCCTGGGTACCGGCGAAGCGTTGGTGTCCCTGCTGGATGAAAAGGGCATCCCCTCCATCGTGCAGAAGGCCGGCATCCTGCCGCCCCGCAGCGCCATGGATATGACCGACGACCAGCTGTGCCGCCGTGCTATTTTTGAAAGTCCCCTCTACGGCAAGTACGAGGAGGAGCAGGACCGCAACTCTGCCTATGAGCAGCTGGAAGAGCTTCGTGCCGACCAGCAGGCCCAGGCCGAAGCCGAGGCCAGCCGCCTGGAGTGGGAAAAGGAGCAGGCCCGTCGGGAAAAGGAATGGGAGCGCAAGCTGGCCCAGAGCAAAAAGCCCACCGCCCGCAAGTCTACCAAGAAAAAGACCTCCGCCCTGGAAAAGGCCGTCAACTCGGCCGCCAACACCGTGGGCCGCGAGGTGGGAAAGGCCATCGTGAGAGGCCTCTTCGGCAACGCAAAATGGTAAAAGAAAAAGCACCCCAACCGGGGTGCTTTTTTTGTGTTGGAGAGTCTTAATCGTGCAGGGTCTCCAAAATTTCACAGGCTCTGGAAACCGCTGCGGGAGGATAGGCCACTCTGCCGCCCGAAGCAACGAAAATCTGGTAGGTCACGCCTTCATGGGTAAAATACGTATCCACTGACATTCTGTCTGCCCAGCTGAGCAGGTCGGCGGTAACACCCAGCGCCTGGATCTCATACTGGGAAAGAGTGGCCTCAGCCATGTTCCTGCCCTCGTAGTGATGAGGAACTTGTTGGGGTGCGGCGCTCAGATTCACCACCGCCGCCGGAACGGTCAAGCGGCCCAAAAAATTGCCCTTGTCGTCACGGATATCACCGCTGTAGGTGATCCAAAGTTGGGCGCTGCTCACATCCAATCCGCCAATGCGAACATTGATTAGCGACTTTGGCTCGGTCTTATCAACACGGGCGTCCACCAACTGCATCCCTTCGGCTCGCAGCAGGGGAAAACCCATGGTCTCTTCAAAGGCCTCAAAGGAATCGAAGCCGATCTCCCGTTGGTCGGCAGCGATCAAATCGCTCAGATAGTCCAAGGTTTTTTTCGGCAGCCGCCCATAGGTGGCAGGTTCCATCACTACCGTGCGAAGATCTGTCGGATCCCACGTCCATCCGGTGGACACCACTGCCGCCACCGCCGTGATGCCTACCATACACATCACCAGCAGCGCTGCCACTGCCACCCGGCCGTGTTTGCGGGCGGCTGGCTTTTCGGTCTTCATGAAAATCTCTGCCTGCAGCGCCGGGGTCATTTCCAGCTCCTGCAGGCTGTCATTCAGATGCTGCTTCAGTCTGTTCATCAAAATACCATCCTTTCAAGTCGGTCTTGAGCCGTGCTCTGGCCCGGCTCAGCCGGGCGGTGACCACGTTCCTCGGCAGTCGGAGCATACGGGCGATCTCCGGGGTGGAAAACTCCTGATAATAGTACAACAGCACCACCTCCCGCAGTTTGTCCGGCAGGGCGCACACCGCCTGCAGTACGGTGTCGTCCCGGAACTGCGCCTCGTAACTGCCCTCGGCAGCCTGGTCAAGGGGCAGGGGCCGCTCTTTTCGCAGGGCCGATTTGCACAGGTTGACGGCGATGCGGGTCAGCCAGGTTTTTTCATTGCTGTCGCCCCGAAAACGTCCGTAGCCACGGTACGCCCGGAGAAAGGTCTCCTGTACCGCGTCCTCGGCCAGTTGCCGGTCATGAAGATACAGAAAGCACAACCGCAAAAGGTTGTCGCCGTGGGCTTTTACCGCTTGCTCCAGCCAGCGGTCGGCCGGCAGTTTCTCCATCTGTGATCACCTCCTTTGCCTATTAGACGCCCTTTGATGCCAAAAGGCACGGGCTTTTGCGGATTTTTATTGACAAACCCAAAAGATGGTGCTACCATTTACCTATAATTTCATAGAAAACCGTTGAAGCGGAAGTAAAAACGATGATGCCTTCACAGAGAGCCCGGGGCGCTGGGAGCCGGGCAGGAAACAAGTCGTTAAATGGGCCGCTGAGGGCGTGGGGAACGGCAGAGCCAAGTATCCGCGACGTGTGGCATACGTCAGTTGCCGGGAGCCTGTTGGGGCTCCGCAAAGGGTGCAGCTTCGCTGCAAATCAAGGTGGCACCGCGGATCGAGTATTCGTCCTTGACAGAAGGTTCTGTCATGGGCGTTTTTCTTTTATCAGGAGGAATCATTATGCTGCTGACCAAACGATGGCGTGTTTGCTGAAACACCACCCTTACCATCATACAACTTTCAGGAGGATCACACAATGAAACTGAATAATATTGATTTCGAAACTTACTTCAAATATCATCCCGACAAGAACGGCTTCTTCGGCAAATACGGCGGCTCTTATGTGTCTCCCGAGCTGCAGCGTGCCATGGACGAGATCACCGAGGCCTATTTCACCATCTGCCAGTCCCGCCAGTTCATCGCCGAGCTGCGCCGCATCCGCAAGGAGTTCCAGGGCCGTCCCACTCCCATCTCCCATCTGGAGCGCCTGTCCAACGAGCTGGGCCGTGTGCAGCTGTACGTCAAGCGTGAGGACCTCAACCACACCGGTGCCCACAAGCTGAACCACTGCATGGGCGAGGTCATGCTGGCCAAGTACATGGGCAAGAAAAAGGTCATCGCCGAGACCGGCGCCGGCCAGCACGGCGTGGCTATGGCCACCGCCGCCGCCTATTTCGGCCTGGAGTGCGACATCTATATGGGCGCCGTGGATATCAAGAAGCAGGCCCCCAACGTGGCCCGTATGAAGATCCTGGGCGCCAACGTGGTGGAGGTCACCCACGGCCTGCAGACCCTCAAGGAGGCCGTTGACGCCGCCTTTGACGCCTATACCAAGGATTACAAGAATAGTATGTACTGCATCGGCTCGGTGCTGGGTCCCCATCCCTTCCCCCTGATGGTCCGTGACTTCCAGCACGTGGTGGGCGAAGAGGCCCGTGAGCAGTTCATCGACATGACCGGCCATCTGCCCGACGCCATCGTGGCCTGCGTGGGCGGCGGCTCCAACGCTGCCGGTTTCTTCTCCGGCTTCCTCAACGATCCCGTGGACATCTACGGCATCGAGCCTCTGGGCCGTGGTCCCAAGCTGGGCGATCACGCCGCCAGCCTGAAGTACGGCACCGAGGGCATCATGCATGGCTTCAACTCCATCATGCTGAAGGATGAGAACGGCGAGCCTGCCCCCGTTTATTCGGTGGCCTCCGGTCTGGACTATCCCTCTTCCGGTCCCGAGCACGCCTTCCTGCAGGAGATCGGCCGTGTCAAGTACGACGTCATCAACGACGACGAGACCATCGACGCCTTCTTCAAACTGGCTCGCAAGGAGGGCATCATTCCCGCCATCGAGAGCGCTCACGCCGTGGCGTACGGCATGAAGCTGGCTCGGGAGATGGGCACCGGCTCGGTGCTGATCAACCTGTCCGGCCGCGGCGACAAGGACATGGACTACGTGCTGGAGAACTTCGGCATCCGCTAAAACATACCATAAAAGGACGCACCGGCGGTGCGTCCTTTTTTCTTGACAGAGCCGCTTGGCTTTGCTACACTATATTTAACAATTAAGTTAAATGTTAAAGGAGGCGGTGACGTGAGCCTGCAAACCACCATGAAGGCCCTGTCCGACCCCATCCGCCGGGATATCCTCGACCTGCTCAAAGGCGGACGCCTGTCGGCGGGCGCCATCACCGAACGGTTTCCCGTTACCGGCGCGGCCATTTCCCGGCACCTGTCGGTGCTCAAGGAGGCCGACCTCATCCGGGACACCCGGGAGGGCAAGTTTATCTACTACGAACTGAATGCCTCGGTGCTGGAGGAGATCCTCCTGTGGATCACCGAGCTGAAAGGAGAGAACTACCGTGCTGAAAAAGAATAAAGGCCTGATGATCCTCACCTCTGTCGTCATCCTGCTGCCCATGGCGGCCGGCGTTTTGCTGTGGGAGCAGCTGCCCCAGCGGATGGCCATCCATTGGGGCATGAACGGCGAGGCAGACGGCTGGGGCAGCCGTCCCGTGGTGGTGTTCGGTATGCCGCTGCTGTTGCTGGCCATCCACTGGCTGGGCGTGTGGATCACCGGCCAGGACAAGCGAAACCGCCATCAAAACGAAAAGGTCCTGCAGCTGATGTTCTGGATCGCCCCTGTGATCGCGGTTTTTGGGATGGGCAGCACCTATGCCTCGGCGCTGGGGCAATCGGTTCCTGTTGATCGGCTGGTACTGTTGCTTTTGGGCATCGTGTTCGCCGTCATTGGAAATTATTTGCCCAAATGCCGCCAAAACTATACCATCGGCATCAAGATCGTCTGGACACTTTCCGACGAGGAAAACTGGAGCGCCACCCACCGGCTGGCGGGAAAACTGTGGATGGCCGGCGGCCTGCTGCTGCTGTTGTGCGCCTTTCTGCCCGGGGCGGCCCTGTCCTGGGTGCTGCCGGTGGTGCTGGGCATCATGGTGATCGTTCCCGTCGTCTATTCCTGGCGGTTCAGCCGCCGAAAGGAAGGGGAAACCAAATGAAAACCGAAAAAATCGTGATCGGCGCAGGCGGCAAATACCCCCTCAACGGTCTGCTGACCCTGCCCGATGACCTTTCCCGGCCGGTGCCGGCAGTGGTCTTCGTCCACGGCTCCGGCTCCAGCAACATGGATGAAAAGGTGAAAAAGCTGACCCCCTTCAAAGATCTGGCAGAGGGTCTGGCGCGGCACGGCATCGCCTCCGTCCGCTACGACAAGCGGTCTTTCGCCCACCCCCTGAAGCTGCTGCGGGACAAAAGCCGTCCCATGACGGTGAAGGAGGAGACCATCGAGGACGCCGTCCGTGCCACTGAACTGCTGCGGCAGGACGCCCGCGTGGATGGGGAGAACATCTTTATCGTCGGCCACAGCATGGGCGGTATGCTGGCTCCCCGCATCGACGCCGAGGGCGGCCATTACCGCGGTCTGGTGCTGTTGGCGGGCACGCCCCGCAAGCTGGAGGAGGTCATGCTGGGGCAGACGGCGGCTATTGCGGCCGAACTGCCTGCATTCCTGCGGCCCCTGCTGAAAAAACAAGCCGCGAAACTGGAAAAAACCTTTGCCGGTATGTACGAACTGACTGATGCCGAGGCCCAAAAGCGCAAGGTGGCCGGTGGCACCACGGTGTACTATTTCAAGGAGATGGGCGAGCGCCCGGTGGAACGGTATCTGCTGGGGAGCGACAAGCCGCTGCTGATCCTGCAGGGCGAAAAGGACATACAGGTCCGGCCCGACGTGGATTTTGCCGCTTATCAGGCGTTGCTGAAGGACAGACCCAACGTGACCTTCCGCCTGTATGAGGGCCTCAACCACGCCTTTGTGCCTGCCGTCTGCGGAAAGATCAGCAAGGTCATGAAAGAGTTCTCCAAAGAGCAGCACATCGGCGAGAATGTCATTGGGGACATCGCTAACTGGATCCGGGAAAATTGCCGCTGAAAATAAGAAAAACACCGCTCACACGAGCGGTGTTTTTCTTATTCAAAGTCAAACATATGGGGAGAAACTCCGGCGTACAGCACCACTACTTTGTCGGGCTGCCATACCCGGACGTACTCCAAAATACTGTCAGCCTCCTGGGTGCCTGCCCAGTAGCGTACGTCCACCGTGCGGACTTCATCTGCCGCCAACGACAGAAAGGGCGTCACAGCGCAGGCGTAGGAATCACGGATCACCAGGATCCGCTCACCCTGGTCACTGCGGTGGTTTTCCACTTTCTGCAGGGGATAGTCACCGCCGGTGTATACCACGTAAGGGTTGGCCAGATAGGGATCTTCGGTATGCAAATTTTTCTGCACCAGCAGCGTCTCCGTAAAGGCGCCCGTCCGGTTGCCGGTGTAATCGTTCACCGTCAGGCAGGTGTCAAAATTGGGCGTGATCACGCTGAAGTCATCCAGTCCCAGCGGGGTGAAATACCGGCCCACTTTTTTGCCCTCGGAACCCAGAAACAGGTCGTCGTAGCCGGTGACGGTGTAGTTTTCCGGCTCCAGCAGGTCCGTATCCAGCCCCAGCGCCCCGGCGATCTCCCCGGCGGCCCACAGGCCGGTCTCAGGCAGCCAGTGGTGGTCGGTGTGGAAATAGGCGCTTTCCATGGTCAGCCCCTGGGCCGCCATGCTGTCCCGCAGATCCAGCACCGGGATGCTGCGCAGCTCCAACAGCGCGGCAAACTCGTCCAGATTGTCTGCCACGGGATTGTCCCCGTCCTGGGAAAGGGACATCTTGTTGGGTGCCATCACGTACAGCAGAGGGATCTCCAACCCGTCGGTGACGTCTTTCAGCCGTGCGCAGGCATCGGCCATTTCCGACAGAGTGTCCCCGTCTGCGATCTTGGGCTGAAAGGCCAGAAAATCATTGTCCAGCCGAACCACGGTGGCATCCTCCTTCACTACCTCCCGGGTGTCGGTGGCCCGATACCACAGGGAGTACAGGTCGATGAGCTTGCCCTTGTAGGAGAGATTTTTGGAGGAGGTGCCCACATCGTCGATGAAGGCCTCCACGTCGCCGGTCTGCACCAGCTGCACCGCGGCCCATTTCACGCCCGAAAGGAGCGGCCGGGAGATCAGTCCCGCCGCCACGAAAACCGCCGCCGCGAAAAACAGCAGCATGGAATACCGAAATTGCTTCATGGCACGCTCCTAAAAGTTGAAATAGATAAAGGGGTTGTGGGAACTGCTTTCGATGCTGGCCACCGACAGGACGAACAGCGCGAACAGCACTGCGTAGTACAGCATCTGCAGCACGGGCCGCTGGGTATGCATCCGCTTTTTCACAAAATCAGCCACCGGCATACTGAACAGCACCGCTGCCGCCAGAGGGATCAGCGCCGTGCGAAGATCCCGCAGGAACAGTTCGTCGGCAAAGCCCAGACCGTTGCCGCCCACCATGGCGCCGAAATACTGCCAGGTGTGGCCAAGAGAGTCCGACTTGAAGATCACCCAGCCCAGCATGACGAACAGAAGGGTATACGTCCGGCGCAGGGCGGTACCGGCGAACCCGGTCTGCCGCTTGTCCAGCCCGGTGAACTTTTCCGCTGCCAACAGCACGAAATACATCAGGCCCCAGGCCACGAACGTCCAGTTGGCGCCGTGCCAGATACCGGTGAGCAGCCACACGGTGAACAGGTTCAGCAGATGCCGCCCCCGGGATACCCGGTTGCCGCCCATGGGGAAATACACGTAATCCCGGAACCAGGTGCCCAGTGAGATGTGCCACCGTCGCCAGAACTCGGTGACCGACCGGGAAATATAGGGATAGTCGAAGTTCTCCAAAAAGTGAAAGCCGAACATACGGCCCAGACCGATAGCCATGTCGCTGTAGCCGCTGAAGTCAAAGAAGATCTGCAGGGTGTAGCACACCGCGCCCAGCCAGGCGTAGGCCGTGGTGATCTCGCCGGTGTGGGCAAAGGCGTAGTCGGCGAACACCGACAGGCTGTTGGACAGCAGCACTTTTTTGATGAGACCCACCGTGAAGCGGGCAAAGCCGTCGAAAAAGTCCTCGGCGTTCTCCTGCCGGTGGACGATCTCGTGGGCCACCGTTTGATACCGCACAATGGGGCCGGCGATCAGCTGGGGGAACAGGGAGATATACAGACCCACGTGGACGATGTTTTTCTGCGCCTCGCCGCGTCCCCGGTACACGTCCAGCACATAGGACAGGGCCTGGAAGGTGAAGAAGGAAATGCCGATGGGCAGCGCGATCTCCGGGATGGAAAATCCGTCCGGCAGCAGAAAGGTGAGATTGTGCAGCGTAAAGGTCAGATATTTGAACACAAACAGGACGGACAGGTTGAACACCACCGCCGCCGTCATCCAGCCAAGGCCGGCGCGGCCGCGGGCCTTGCCGTGATCCACACCCAGGCCAAACAGCCAGTTCATGCAGATGGACAGCAGCATCACCAGCACGAACCTGGGTTCCCCCCAGGCGTAGAAGAACAGGCTGGCCAGGGTCAGAAAGCCGTTCCGCAGCCCGCGGTGCCGCCGCAGCAGGCCGTAATATACCAGCAGCACCGCCGGAAGAAAATAATAGAGAAATGTGGTACTGGAAAAAAGCATGAGTGCCTCCTCGGAAAGCCGATTGTAAAACCATCATAGCATCGGAGAAAATCCCTGTCAAGCAAAGGAAAACGGTATGGCCGAAGCCATACCGTTTTGAAAAGCAGTTATTTCTGATGGTCTTTTGCGGCAGCCAGCACGTTGCGCATCAGCACCGCACGGGTCATGGGGCCTACGCCGCCGGGAACGGGGGTGATGTAGCTTGCCTTTTCGGCAACGGCAACGTAATCCACATCGCCGCACAGCTTGCCGGCCTCGTTGCGGTTCATGGCCACGTCGATGACCACGGCACCTTCCTTCACCATATCGGCGGTGACCAGATTCACCTTACCCACAGCGGCCACCAGGATATCGGCCTTCAGGCACTGCTCCTTCAGGTCGGGAGTACGGGAGTGGCACACGGTCACCGTGCCGTTGTCGCGGAGCAGCAGCAGGGTCATGGGCTTGCCCACGATATTGGAGCGGCCCAGCACCACGCAGTGCTTGCCGGCGGCGGAAATGCCGTATTCACGCAGCAGTTCCATCACGCCGAAGGGGGTGCAGGGCCAGCAGATGGGGTCGCCCACCATCATTTCGCCCACGTTTTCGGGGTGGAAACAGTCCACGTCCTTGGCGGGGGAGATGGCACGCAGCACCTTGCCCTCGTCAATGTGCTTGGGCAGGGGCAGCTGCACCAGAATGCCGTCCACGGCGGGGTCGGCGTTCATCTCGGCGATGATGCGCAGCAGCTCCTCTTCGGAGGTCTCCGCGGGGATCTTGCAGCCCAGATTCAGGATGCCGCACTCCTCGCAGTCCTTTTCCTTGCCGCGGACATACACCTGGGAGGCGGGGTTTTCGCCCACCAGGATGACCGCCAGACCGGGGCGGCGGGGCAGGGAGGCGGCTTCCGCCGCCACCTGCTCTTTAATTTTCTTGGCAAGTGCCTTGCCGTCTAAAATCTGTGCCATCGCGCGCACCTCTTACTTGAAGTACTTGGCGGCGGAGCGGAACAGACCCATATCGTAATCGCCGGGAACGTTGCGGTACAGGTTCTTGCCGATACGCTCGGCGTGGCCCATCTTGCCCAGGACACGGCCGTCGGGAGAGGTGATACCCTCGATGGCGCACACAGAGCCGTTGGGGTTGAACTCGGTGTCCATGGTGATGTTGCCGGACAGATCCACGTACTGGGTGGCGATCTGGCCGTTTTCAGCCAGCTTCTTCACCAGCTCGTCGGAGCACAGGAAGCGGCCCTCGCCGTGGGAGATGGGCACGGTGAAGATCTGGCCGGGCTTGGTCTCGGCCAGCCAGGGAGACTTGTTGGTGGCCACACGGACGCGGACCATCTTGGACTGGTGGCGGCCGATGACGTTATAGGACAGGGTGGGGCAGGTATCGTCGGTCTCGATGATCTTGCCGAAGGGCACCAGACCCAGCTTGATCAGTGCCTGGAAGCCGTTGCAGATACCCAGCATCAGGCCGTCACGGTCGTTCAGGTGGGCGGCAACCTTTTCCTTGATCTCGGGGTTGCGGAAGAAGGCGGTGATGAACTTGGCGGAGCCGTCGGGCTCGTCGCCGCCGGAGAAACCGCCGGGGATGAAGATGATCTGGGATTCGCCGATCTTCTTGGCGATCATCTCCACAGAGCGGGAAACGTCGTCGGCGGTCAGGTTGCGGATGACGGCGATGTCGGCCTCCAGACCGGCCTCCATAGCGGCACGGGCGGAGTCATATTCGCAGTTGGTGCCGGGGAACACGGGGATCAGTACACGGGGCTTGGCCACCTTGATGGCGGGAGCGGCGGTGCAGCCCTTGTCATAGGTAAAGACGGGAGTCTCACCCTTGCAGGGAGCGTCGGTGGTGTAGACACCGGACAGGGTGCCCTCGTTGATGGCCAGCAGCTCGTCGATGGTGGCGGAGTCGGAGCCCAGGTCGATGACCTTCTCCTCGGTGGTGTAACCCAGCAGCATGGAGCCGGGGATCTCGGTCTCCTCAGTCAGCTCGGCCACGATGAAGCCGAACAGGTTGTCGTGCCACTGCTCGAAGTCCACTTCGGCGGCAAAGCCGATCTCGTTACCGAAGGACATCTTCATGACGGCCTCACCAATGCCGTTTTCCACGGCCCAGGCAGCCTTGACCTTGCCGGCCTTATGCAGCTGGTAGAAGCCTTCCCAGGTCTTCTTGAGGCTGTCGGCAGAGGCGTCGGCAGCGCCGAACAGATAGACGGGATGGCCGGCTTCCTTGAACTCGGGAGACAGCACCTCGTGGGCCTTGATGGGGGCGATGGCGAAGGAGATCAGCGTGGGAGGAACGTCCAGATCCAGGAAGGTGCCGGACATGGAGTCCTTACCGCCGATGGCGGCGGCACCCAGTTCCATCTGGGCATCCAGAGCGCCCAGCAGGGCGGCGAAGGGCTTGCCCCAGCGGACGGGCTCGTTCTTCAGCTTCTCAAAGAACTCCTGCAGAGTCAGATAGGCCAGCTTGTAATCGGCGCCGGCGGCGACCAGCTTGGCCATGGAGGTGTAAATGTTGGCGTAAGCGCCGGTGTAAGGATCCACCATCATCTGGTCGGGATCCAGACCCCAGGCCATCACACTGGCCTGATCGGTCTCCTGACCGGGCAGCACGGGCAGCTTGGCGGCCATAGCCTGTGCGGGGGTCTTCTGGGTCTTACCACCGAAGGGCATCAGCACGGAACCCTGACCGATGGAGCCGTCAAAACGCTCCACCAGGCCGCGGCGGCTGGCGGTTTTGAGGGCGGCAGCCATCTCACGCAGGTTGGCGTACAGAGGCTTGGCCAGAGGCGCCAGATCCTTCTTGCCCACTTCCACGGAGGTGTGCTTGACAGCGCCGTTGGTGTCCAGGAAGGCGCGGGACAGGTCGGCGATGGTCTGGCCCTTCCACTGGATGACCATGCGCTCCTGCTCGGTGACCTCGGCCACACGATAAGCCTCCAGGTTTTCTTCCTGGGCAAAAGCGATGAACTTGTCGGCGTCCTCGGCGGCAACCACCACAGCCATACGCTCCTGGGATTCGGAGATGGCCAGCTCGGTGCCGTCCAGACCGTCGTA
>JAFYPP010000080.1 GCA_017559995.1 Clostridia bacterium
CCGTGCCCTGTGCATGAACCCCGACGTCATGCTGTTCGACGAACCCACCTCCGCTCTGGACCCCGAAATGGTGGGCGAGGTGCTCCATGTCATGCAGCAGCTGGCGGAAGGCGGCATGACCATGGTGGTGGTCACCCACGAGATGGGCTTTGCCCGTGAGGTGGCCAGCCGCATGATCTTCATGGAGGCCGGCAAGATCCTGGTGGACACCGACCCCAAGAGCTTCTTCGGCAATCCCGAGAACCCCCGCCTGCAGGATTTCCTGTCCAAGGTTCTGTAGAGCAAAAAGAAAACGCACCCGTTTGGGTGCGTTTTTTGTTTAGTAGGTGACCTCCATCAGCATGAGGCCGCAGGCAGGTGCCAGAGGGCCGGCCTGTTTGCGGTTCTTCGCCTCCAGCATGGCGGGGATCTGCCCGGGCAGCAGGCGGTGAGCGCCCACCTCGGCCAGCGTGCCCGTCATGATGCGCACCATGTGGTACAGGAAGCCTTCACCCCGGAAATCGATGACGATGTCGGTTCCCTCCCGAGAGAAGGTGATGGCATCCACCCGGCGGACGGTGGACTTTTTACCCGGTTTGGTGTCGCAGAAGGATTGGAAGTCCAGCCTGCCCACCATATGGGCGGCGGCAGCCTCCATGGCGGCAACGTCCAGCGCGTCGGCGCAGGGCCAGCTGTACCGGCGGCCGAACACGTCGGGGATGTCCCCCTGATGGATACGGTAGCGGTACCATTTGCCCTTGGCGTTCAGGCGGGCGTGGAACCGGGGCTCGGCCTCGGACAGTTCCACCACGCCCACATCCCGGGGCAGGTAGCGGTTGATGTACGCCAGGATCTCCTGCGGCGGCAGGGGATGCTCCAGGGCAAAGGAGGCCACCTGGCCCAGAGCGTGGACGCCGGCGTCGGTGCGGCCCGAGCCGCGGACCTCCACCTCTCCCCCGTCCAGTTTCCGCAGGATGGCTTCCAGCTTTTCCTGAATGGTGTTGGGGGTGTTGCCCTGTTTCTGCCAGCCGTTGTATTTGGTGCCCTCGTACTGGAGGGTCATGCGGTAATTCTGCTTCATAAGGCGCCTCCCGGCGTTTTTTCTTTCATTATACCCCATTTTGTCAAAGTGTGCTATACTGTTTTTGAGGAGGTGTGTCCATGGATTATCAACTGATCCGTTCCCGGCGCAGGACGCTGGCCATCGAGATCACCCGGGATGCCCGTGTAGTGGTGCGCGCGCCCATGCGCTGCCCCAAACGGGATATCGAGCGGTTCGTCACGGAAAAGCAGGGGTGGATCGACCTCCATCTGGCCCGGATGCAGGCCCGCGCCGCGGCACACCCCGAGCCCACGGCGGCACAGGAGGCCGCTCTGCGGCAAAAGGCACGGGATATCCTGCCGCCGCTGGTGGCGCGGTGGGCAGCGGTCATGGGCGTGGAGCACACCGGCATCACGGTGACCGGCGCCCGCACCCGTTTCGGCTCCTGCAGCCCCAAAAACCGCTTGAGTTTTTCCTTCCGGCTGATGGAGTACCCCACGGCGGCCATCGAATATGTGGTGGTCCACGAGCTGGCACACATCCGCCACAAAAACCACGGCCCGGATTTCTATGCCGAGGTGGCGGCCTTCCTCCCCGACTGGCAGGAGCGGCGGCAATTGCTTAAGAAATGAAAAAAGCACCCCGAGGGGTGCTTTTTGTTTTGCGTTATTCAGCGATGGTGATCATGCCGGCCTGAACGCCCCGTTCCTCGCCATCACGGCGGTGGGACCAGAACTGGGTCTTGTCGCCGCAGCAGGGGCACAGGTTGGAAATGTCGATGTTATAAGGCAGGATGTCGGCACGCAGCAGCATGGTGTAGGTGATGTTTTTCAGGTCCACACGCCACTTTTCGCCCTCTTTGTACATATACTCCTGCACCATATCGCCGAAGGTCTCCCGCATCTTTTCGGGCACGTCGTTGTCGGTGGCAAAGCAGGAGCGGCAGATGGAGGGACCCACCACAGCGATCATATCGCTGGGATTGGAGCCGTACCGCTCGGTCATCTTCTCGATGGTCTTACGGGTGATCTCCTTGGCGATGCCGCGCCAGCCGGCGTGGACGATGCCGCAGGCCTTGTGCTTGTGGTCGTACAGCATGATGAGCTGGCAGTCGGCGTAAAAGCCGCACAGCACCACACCGGGGACGTTGGTGATGAGGGCGTCCACACCGTCGCCGTCGCCCATCTGGACGAAGCCGCGGTTCTCGGTGACCTCCACGATGTTGTCGGTGTGCATCTGGCAGGTGCGGGCCACATGATCCGCGTCGGAGCCCACCACGTGAGCGGCGATATCATAGTTTTTCATGACGTTTTCCCGGCTGTCCCGGCTGTTGAACCGGAAGTTCAGGGTGTCATAGGGGGCGGCGGATACACCGCCGGTACGGGTGAAAAAAGCGTGCCGCAGTCTGGGATAAACCGAAAGCTGGGGCGAGGTATAGTAAATCAGGTCATCCTTGACCTGTTTGCGCAGTTCAGACATGGAAGCGGTACTCCTTTTCTCGTTTATGCGATCTCCACGCGGCGGACAGCCACGCATTTTCCTTGTTCGTTGATCTCAAACACCGCGCCCTGAACGCGGCAATCCCGGTCGGAGGGCTTGAACCGCTCGGTGAGTTCGCCCCGGAACATATGGAGACTCTGTTCCCAGCGGACGCCGATGACCGAGTCCACACCGCCGGTCATACCGATGTCGGTGATATAGCCGGTGCCCTTGGACAGCACCCGCTCGTCGGCGGTGGGCACGTGGGTGTGGGTGCCCCACACGGCGGCGGCACGGCCGTTGAGGTGGTAGCCCATGGCCTGTTTTTCCGAGGTGGCTTCGGCGTGGAAGTCCACCAGATACACATCCGCCCGGATCTCCTCCACCAGCCAGTCGGCGGCGGCAAAGGGATCGGAGGGGATATAGTCCAGACCCACCCGGCCCTGCAGATTGCAGACGCAGACGGTCTTTCCGCAGCATTCCAGCAGGGTGTAGCCGTGACCGGGCTGCTGGATGGGATAATTCAGAGGACGCAGGATGTACTCCTGCTCCTCCAGATAGTCGCAGATCTGCCGGTTGCCGTAGGTGTGATTGCCCAGGGTGATCACGTCGGCGCCGGCATTGAAGATCTCTTCCGCCAGCTGAGGGGTGATGCCCTTGCCCACGGGGGTGGCGTTTTCGCCGTTGACCACGGTGAGGTCGGCACCCACCTGCTTTTTCAGTTGTCGCAGACGGCGGCAGAGCACATCCATACCGGGATCGCCCACCACATCGCCGATGACCAGAACGACCATAACGCCTCCTGAGGGTTTTGATACACCTTTCATTATAACGCCTGTGCACAAAAGATACAACCAAAACCCGCACGAAAAATTTGGAAATTTTCAACAGGAAGTGCCCCCGGTGACCCGGGGGCACAGTGACTTACTTTTCGCTGTAGCGCTGCAGGAACTGCCGGGTACGTGCCTGCTGCGGATTGCCGAACACCTGCTCCGGGGGACCCTGTTCCACGATGACGCCGCCATCCATAAAGATCACCTGCTCGGCAACATCCCGGGCAAAGTTCATCTCGTGGGTGACGATGACCATGGTCATGTTTTCATGGGCCAGTTCCCGGATGATCTTGAGCACCTCGCCGGTGAGCTCGGGGTCCAGCGCGGAGGTGGGTTCGTCAAAAAACAGGATCTGGGGATCCATGGCCAGAGCGCGGGCGATGGCTACGCGCTGCTGCTGACCGCCCGACAGCTGGAAGGGATAGGCGTCGGCCTTGCCGTCCAGGCCCATCTTTTTCAGCAGGGCGTGGGCCTTTTCCTCGGCCTGGGCCCTGGTGCGGCCAAGCACCGAGATCTGGGCGTCGGTGAGGTTCTTCAAAACGGAATAATGGGGGAACAGATTGAAGTTCTGGAACACCAGACCGAACACCGAGCGCAGCTGCTTCAGCTGCTCCTTGCCGGCATACACCGACTTGCCGCCTTCGCTTTGGGCGGCGGGCTGATCCAGATAATACAGGCTGCCGTCGGTCATCTCGGTGAGCAAGGTGGCACACCGCAGGAGGGTGGACTTACCCGAACCGGAGGGTCCGATGATGGCCAGCACCTGGCCCTGTTCCACCGTCAGGCTGATGTCCCGCAGCACTTCCAGTTCGCCGAAGGACTTTTTCACGTTCTTCATGGTCAAAACGTTCACGGGGACACCTCCTTACTGGTAATAGGACAGCTTCTTTTCCACCCGATCCATGATCACGGTGACGATGAAGTTGAACACATAGTAGATGACGCCGGCCACGACGAAGGCCAACATACCGGGGCTGTCGGGAGCCACGGCGATCTGCTTGGCGCGGGTGAACATCTCCACCACGCCGATGACATAGGCCAGAGAGGTGTCCTTTACCAGGGTGATGACCTCGTTGGTGACGGAGGGCATGACACGCTTGATCATCTGGGGCAGAATGATCTTCACAAAAGTCTGGTACTTGGTATAGCCCAGCACCTCGGCAGCCTCGTACTGGCCCACGGGGATGGACTCGATACCGCCGCGGTAGATCTCGGCGAAATAGGCGGCGTAGTTGATGATAAAGCCCACGATGACCGCCAGGAACCGCCAGTTGGAGGGCGGCGTCAGGCCGAACAGCAGGTTGGGGCCGAAATAGACCACCATCAGCTGCAGGATCAGGGGGGTGCCGCGCATGATGGAGATGTACACATTGACCGCCCAGCGCAGGGGCAGGATGCGGGATTTCTTTCCAAAGTAAACCAGCAGACCCAGCGGCAGCGAGCCCACCAGCGTCAGCATAAAGATGGCCAGCGTAGTGAGGAAGCCCTCACCCAGCAGCGTGACCATGGTTTGGATCGTCATAAAAAGGTCCTCATTTCATAGGAATTGGCGGAGGCAGACCATGCTGCCTCCGCCGGGAGGGGGATAATCTCGAAAAGAGAGAGGTTACTTACTTTTTGATGAGGCACAGGCTGTCGATGACCAGACCGGCATCAACATACTGCTCGGCGATCTTCAGCATGGTGCCATCCTCGGCCATCTTGTTCAGTTCGGCGTTGACGGCGTCACGCAGCTCGGTGTTGCCCTTCAGGAAGCCGACGGCGTACTGCTCGGTGGAAACGGCCTCGTCCAGGATGACGTATTCGCCCTCGTTGTTGGCGATCTGGTAAGCGGCAACGCCCAGGTCGGCGGCGATGGCGTCAACGGTGCCCTGCTTGAGCTCCATAAAGCCCATGTTGTAGTCAGCCAGTTCCACAACGCCCTTCAGAGAGGACTTGAAGGCTTCGTTGCCGTTGATGGCATCAGCGGCGGAAGAAGCGGCCTGTGCCATGACGGTCTTGCCGGCCAGATCGGCCATAGTGGCGATGCCGGAGTCCTTCTTCACCACCAGCACGATGCTGTTGTCAACATAAGCGTCGGACCAGGTGTACTGATCTTCACGGCCGGTGCAGGTGAAGCCGTTCCAGATGCAGTTGATGTTGCCGGAGGACAGCTCGCTGTCCTTGGAGTTCCAGTCGATGGCGACTTCCTTGTATTCCCAGCCCAGACGCTTGCACAGCTCACGGGCCATGGCCAGGTCGAAACCGTCGTACTTACCGTCGGTGCCCACAAAGCCGAAGGGCGGGAACTCGGCGTCGAAGCCGACGATGAGGGTCTGCTTATCGGAGCTGCCGCCGCAGGCGCACAGGGACAGGCACATAATCAGGCACAGAGCCAGAGCGAGAAACTTTTTCATAATGGTTTCCTCCAAAGTGATGTATTTCATGGCTACCATTTTATCACTTTAACAAATTAAAACAAGCGTAGTAATTACCAAATTTATGCTCTCTTTTTTGTAATACTTGTGCGAATGGTATAGAAAAAACCGGCCAAACGGCCGGTTCTTGTTTTCACTTGAGATTGAGCACCACGGTGGTTTCGGGCATATCGTCGGTGATCTCCAGCCGGTTTCCGGGCATTTCCTGATGGCCCGGCCGCAGGATGAGGAACTCCTGCAGGGTCTGCAGCACCTCGAAGCCCACCTCGCCCCGGCGATAGTGCATGGGGATGACGGTCTTGACCTGCAGCTTATCCGCCAGGTCGGAGGCCTGCTGGCAGTCCAGGGTATAGGTGCCGCCGATGGGGATGAGCACCACGTCCAGATCGCCCAGACGGGCGATGTCATCCTCATCCAGATCGTGGCCCAGATCGCCCAGATGGGCCACCCGGATGCCGTTGTATTCGATGATGTGGATGGTGTTCAGGCCCCGCTTGGAGCCCATGGCGTCATCGTGGAAGGAGGGAAGGGTCGAGACGGTGAAGGGACAGTGGATCTCGTTGAGAGGGACAGGGACGCCTTTCCAGCCGTGATCCTCGTGATCGTGGCTGCAGAGCACCCGATTGGCGGACATCTCCACCGCGCCCAGGCCGGGTACGTAGCCGGGAGCATAGGGGTCCAGCAGGATGCGGTAGCCGTCGGCCTCCAGCGCGAAGCAGGCGTGGCCCAGCCAGGTCAGTTTCAGCATAAGCGGGCTCCTTTCTGTGGGGTTGTCATTCTTCCCCATATTTAGTATAATAAGTTCATTATACCGAAAACGACCTGTCAATGCAACTTTTTTACAGGAGGTGCCTATGATCACACAAGTCCTTGCTCAAAAGGTGCTTGCCGCCGCTTTGGAGACCGGCGGCGATTTCTCCGAACTGTTTCTGGAGGACACCGAGAGCAACAGTCTTTCCATGATGGGCGGAACGGTGGAAAACGCCGCCTATTCCCGCCGCCACGGTGCCGGTATCCGTGTCCTCAAGGGGACCCGTTCTGCCTATGCCCACACTGCCGACACTTCGGAAGAAGCGCTGATCGCCACTGCCCGGGCGGCTGCCGCCGCCATCGCCGGCGACGAGCGATATTCCGTTAAGCCTTTCTCGGCGAACGACTGCCGCAAGGCCCCCGCCATCGCTGCCGCGGACATCCGCAACGCCCAGCGGGTCAACTGGCTGCGTGACGCCGCCAACGCCGCCAAGGCCTATTCTCCCGAGATCACCCAGACCGTCACCGGCCTGGCCGACGTGGATCAGCGGGTGCTGATCTGCAACTCCGAGGGCGTATTCGCCTACGACCGCCGCCCCCGGGTACGCATCAGCGTGCAGGCGGTGGCATCCGACGGCAGCCAGACCCAGACCGGCCGCCAGAGCCCCGGCCGCGGCTGCGGCTACGAGCTGTTTGACACGGTAGACCCCGCCCAGCTGGGCACGGAGGCTGCCAAGACCGCCGTCACCATGCTGCACGCCGCGGATTGTCCTGCCGGCGTGTTCCCCGTGGTCATCGACGGAGGCTTCGGCGGCGTCATTTTCCACGAGGCCTGCGGCCACTCTCTGGAGGCCACCTCGGTTTCCCGCGGCAACAGCGTATTCTGCGGCAAGCTGGGCCAGCAGATCGCCGCCTCCTGCGTCACCGCCATCGACGACGGCATCCTGCCCGGCGAATGGGGCACCATGGGCGTGGACGACGAGGGTACCCCCTCCCGCCGCCGGGTGCTCATTGAGAACGGCATCCTGAAGAGCTATATGGTGGACATTCTGGGCGGCCGCCGCATGGGCATGGAGCCCACCGGTTCCTCCCGCCGTCAGGACTATACCTACGCTCCCACTTCCCGTATGACCAACACCTTCATCGCCCCCGGCAAGGACGACGCCGAAGAGATGATCCGCACCATGGGCGACGGCCTGTTCGCGGCCTCCATGGGCGGCGGCAGCGTCAACCCCCTCACCGGCGAGTTCAACTTCGCCGTCAACGAGGGCTATTGGGTGAAGGACGGCAGGATCCTGTGTCCCGTCCGGGGCGCCACCCTCATCGGCAAGGGCCACGAGGTTCTGCACAACATCGACCGGGTGGGCCCCGATATGTGGATGTCTCCCGGTATGTGCGGCTCGGTGTCGGGCAGCGTGCCCGCCAACTGCGGCCAGCCCCGCATCCGTGTTTCTTCCATCATCGTTGGCGGCAAGGGAGGTGCCTTATGACGTTTGAAGCCTATCGTGACGCGCTGCTGAAGGCCGCCCTGGAGCAGGGCTGTGAGGCAGCCGAGGTCTATGCCCAGGAAAGCACCGATTTTACGGTGGAGGTCATGGAGCAGCAGATCGACAGTTATTCCGTGAGCCGCAGCATGGGCCTTTCGGTCCGTGTGTGCCTGGAGGGCAAGAACGGCTACGCCTATACCGAACTGTTTGAAGACGCCGAAGGTCTGGTGGCCAAGGCTATGGACAACGCCCGCGCCTCCGAGTCGGAGGACGTCCACCCCATGCAGGGCCCTGCCGACTATCCCGCCGTCACCCTGTCGGAAAATCCCCTGGAGTCCCTCACCGACGCCCAGCGCATCGACCTGGCCATGGAGCTGGAAAAGCAGGCCCTGGCCGCCGATCCCCGCTGCGTCCGTGTCGCCAACAACCAGGTGGCCTTTGCCACCGGCAAGACCCACATCGCCAACACGCTGGGCCTGCGGGCCAGCCGTGACGCCTCGGTGGCCATCTGCTACACCGTGCCGGTGCTGGCCGAAGGCGAACAGATGCAGGACGGCTTCGCCTTCCGCTGGGGCAAGGGCGTGTTCGATCTGGAGGGCTGCGGCAAGGAGGCCGCCGGTGACGCCGCCCGCAAGTTCGGCGCTTCCACCATCCCCTCGGGCAAATATCCCGTAGTGCTGGAAAAGCACGCCGCCTCCCATCTGCTGGAGGGTGTTTTCTCCCTGTTTTCCGGCGAGAGCGCCCAGAAGGGCCTGTCCCTGCTGGCAGGCAAGGAGGGCGAGGCCATCGCCGCCCCCTGCGTGACCATGGTGGACGATCCCCTGCTGCCGGAAAATCCCCGGGCCTTTGACGACGAGGGCGTTCCCTCTGTGAAAACTACGGTGGTGGAACAGGGCGTGCTGCGCACCCTGCTGCACAACCTGAAGACCGCCGCCAAGGCAGGCTGCGCCTCCACCTCCAACGGCGGCCGCGGCTCTGCCGCCTCTCCCGTGGGCGTGGCGCCCTCCAACTTTATGATCGTTCCCGGCGAGACCTCTTACGAGGGTCTGCTGGAGCATCTGGGGGACGGCCTGATCATCCGGGACATCTCCGGCCTGCACGCCGGCCTGAACCCCATCTCGGGCGACTTTTCCCTGTTGGCCGGCGGCTGGCTGCAAAAGGACGGCAAGCTGCAGCCGGTGGAGCAGATCACCGTGGCGGGCAACTTCTTCACCCTGCTGAAAGAGGTGGAAGAGGTGGGCGCCGACCTGTGGCTGGGCATCCCCCAGGGCAGCGTGGTGGCCTCTCCTTCCCTGCGCATCAAGGGCCTGATGGTGTCCGGTTCCTGACGAAACAGCATAAAAAAAGCACCCCGTTTGGGGTGCTTTTCTTTTTAGTCTTTCAACAGTTTGCCCAGCAGCGGCTCGAAATCCACGCCGTGGAACCGGGGCAGGCCCCGTTCCGCCGTGCGGACGATGCAGTCGTGGACAAAGTTTTCCGCCAGAGCGGCGCTTTCCGCCAGCGTTCTGCCCTGCATCAGACCGCCGCACAGCACGCTGGCGAACAGGTCGCCGGTGCCGGGGAAGGACAGCTCCACGCAGGGGTTTTCGGTGACGGTGACGGTACCGTCGGCGGCATCCAGACAGAGGGAGCCGGTGTTGGCCCCACGGCGGTAGCCGGTGAGCACCACCGAGCGGCGGCCCTCCATGGACAGGCGGCGTACCGCCTCTTCGGGGGTGACGGTGCCGTTTTTCAGGGCGTCACCGGGAAGGCCCAGCAAAAAGGCGGCCTCGGTAAAGTTGGGGGTGATGATGTCCGCCCGGCCGGCCAGATGGCGCATACCGGCGATCAGCCCCTCGCCGTAGGTATCGTAGGCGGCGCCGTCGTCGCCCATGACGGGGTCCACCAGCAGCAGGGTGTCCTTTCCGGCGAAATCGTCAAAAAAGGATTCCACCAGGCCGATCTGCCGTTCGCTGCCCAAAAAGCCGGTATACACGGCGTCGAACCGGGCATCCACCGCCTTCCAATGGGCGGCGATGGGGCCCATCTGGTCGGTCATATCCAAAAAGGTATAGCCGGTGACGCCGCCGGTCTGGCTGGACAGCACGGCGGTGGGAAGGGGGGCGCACTGGCAGCCCATCACCGACAGCACGGGCATGGCCACCGTCAAAGAGCAGCGGCCCAGACCGGACAGGTCGTGGATGGCGGCAACACGGGGGGTGTGGTCAAGCATAGGACACCTCAAATCTCTCTTCTTCCTTCCAGGGCACGGGTGAGGGTCACCTCGTCGGAGAACTCCAGATGACCGCCCACCGGCACGCCGTAGGCTAGGCGGGTGACCTTCACACCGAAGTTCTTCAGCAGCCGGGTGAGGTACAGCGCGGTGGTCTCGCCCTCGGTGTCGGGGTTGGTGGCCATGATGATCTCCTTCACGTCGCCGTCGGCCACCCGCTGCAGCAGCTCCTTGATGCGCAGCTGCTCGGGGCCCACGTCGTTGAGGGGAGAAATGACACCGTGGAGCACGTGGTACAGGCCGTGGTACTCCCGGGTCCGTTCGATGGCGATGAGATCCTTGGGGTCGGTGACCACGCAGATGGTGCCGGCATCCCGTCGGGGATCGGCGCAGATGGGGCACAGATCGCCCTCGGTGAGGTTCTGGCACACCCGGCAGGTGTGGATGGAGCCGCGGGCATCCAGGATGGCCTGGGCGAACTCCTCTGCCCCACCTTCGGGCAGACCGAGCACGTAAAAGGCCAGCCGCTGGGCACTCTTTCTGCCGATGCCCGGCAGGCGCTGGAACTGCTCGATGAGCGCTTCCAGAGGCGCGGCGTAATACTGCATCTTAGAAGCCCAGGTTCATACCGCCGGTGAGCTTCTGCATCTCACGGCTGGTGGTCTCTTCGCACTGGCGCAGGGCGTCGTTGACGGCGGTCATCACCAGATCGGTGAGCATCTCCACGTCGTCGGGGTCAACGGCTTCGGGCTTGATGGTCAGGGCGGTGAGCTGCTTGTTGACAACGGCAGCGGTGACAACGCCGCCGCCGGCAGAGGCGGTGAACTCCAGCTTCTCCAGCTCTTCCTGCTTCTTCAGCATCTCGTTCTGCAGCTTCTGGGCCTGCTTCATCATGGCCTGCATATTCATGCCGCCGGGGATCATTCTTCCGGGTTTCATAGGTGTGTTCTCCTTTTATTTTAAAAAATTATTTGTTATTTCACTTCCACGCCAAGGGCCTTCGCGCGGGCCAGGATATCCGCCATGGGATCGGCGGCGGCAGGCTTGGCGGCAGGGGCGGGCTGAGGAGCGGCGCCGCCGGGGATGGGGTCGCCCACCTTGCGGACGGCCACGGCGGTGTAACCGCAGGCCTTGGCGGCCTCGGTGAGCACCTCCTGCACGGCGGGCTTCTTCATGAAGATCATGCTCTCCTCCCGGCAGGCGATGTGCAGAAC
>JAFYPP010000081.1 GCA_017559995.1 Clostridia bacterium
CCGCCGCCGCCAAACCCGCCGGGCCGGGAAGCAGGCCGGGAGGAGGGACGCACCGAGCCGGAGGGCCGGAAGGTGGAAGTTCCCGGCCGGACCGTAGAACTGGGCTTGTAGGAAGTGCCGGGGCGATAGGAGGTGCCGGAGGGCTTGTAGCTGCCGGGCGCGGAAGGCTTGTGATAGACCACCGTGCTGCCCGGGCGCTTCTTGCCGATGGAATTGACCGCGATCACGGCGAGGATCAGCACAATGATCACCATCACCAGCAAAAAGGCCGTTCCGGAACCGGAGGAAGTATACTCTTCGTAATAAATGCCACCATTCAACAAACCGTTGTCAAAATAACCACCGGTCAGGACGGCTTGGACACCGTCGGAAAAGGCGAAGATGGCGCTTTCATAATCCCGTGCCGCAAAATCCGGCTCCAGATACCGCTCCATCAGCACATCGAAATTGGCGTCCAGAACATCGGCAAAGAGAGAACTGTAGTCATAACCGAAGTAGTAATCCTCCTCGCCGGTGACCATCAGCAGCAGTAGATCGGAGGTGCCCAGCCGCCAGTTGTTCCACAGCGCCTCGCAATAGGCGGCGGTGGACATTTTGCCGGTGGACTTGACGATGGCTACGCTCAGCCGGGGAGACAATTCCCGCTGCAGGGCGGCGAACTCCAACTCCGCGCGCTCCGAAATCACCCCTGCCTTGTCGGTGATATACAGGCTGCTGTCACGGCTGACAGGTTTGCCCTGCAGGCCGATCACCATGGCGCCCAGCACCATCAGACAGGTCAAGACCGTTGCAAGAATGCGTTTGAATTTCATAGATCAGGCTCCTTTCGTCAGGAGAGTGGGGGAGGGGCGGACGGGCCGCCCCTGTGGTGTTACTGACGGATGTCCAGCAGCTTCTGCTTCAGCTCGCCTTCGATGCGGCCCAGCTCCTGCTCGGCGTCGCGGCGCTTCTGGCGGCCGTCGTTCTGGATCTTGACCACTTCGTCCAGGGTCTCGATGAGCATCTTGTTGGTGTTCTTCAGGGTCTCGATGTCCACGATGCCGCGCTCGGACTCCTTGGCGGTCTCGATGGTGGCCATCTTGAGCTTTTCGGCGTTCTTCTTCAGCAGCTCGTTGGTCATCTCGGTGACCTCGCGCTGGGCCTTGGTGGCCTGCACGGAGTGCTCCATGCCCAGGGCCAGCACCATCTGGCTCTTCCACAGAGGAATGGTGTTGGTCAGGGTGGACTGGATCTTTTCGGCCATCAGGGTGTCGTTGTTCTGCACCAGACGGATCTGGGGGCCCATCTGCAGGGAGATCATACGGGTCAGCTCCAGATCGTGGATCTTCTTCTCGAAGCGGTCGCAGAAGGCGGCCATATCGTTGGCGGCCTGGCTGTCGGCGGCGTCGCCGGTCTGCTGGGCCTTTTCGATCATCTGGGGCAGCACCTGCTCCCGGACGTTCTGCAGCTTTTTCTTACCGGCCAGGATGTACATACCCAGCTCCTTGTAGTTGGAGAGGTTCTTCTCGTACATCTTATCCAGCATGGCGATGTCCTTCAGCAGCTGCACCTGATGGTTTTCCAGCACGGTGCAGATCTTGTCCACGTTGGTCTCGGCCTTGTCGTAGCGGGCCTTCAGGTTGGTCAGCTTGTTGGCGCTCTTCTTGAAGAAGCCCAGGAAGCCGCCGTCGTCCTCATCGATGTCGAAGCCCTTCAGCTCGCCCACCAGATCGGTGACCAGGCCGCCCACTTCGCCCAGATCCTTGGTGCGGACGTTGCTCAAAGCGCTTTCGGAGAAGTCAGACAGCTTCTTCTGGGCGGCGGAGCCGTACTGCAGCACCATGGTGGCGTTGGTGATGTCGATCTGCTGGGAAAAATCGTTGATGACCTTGCGCTCGGCCTCGTTATAGGCGCTTTCGTCCAGGAAAACAGGCTCCACGGCGGGAGCGACCTCTTCAGCGGGGGTCTCTTCGGTCAGTTCGGGGGTCAGGGTCAGGGAAGGAATGCTCTCTTCCAGTTCCAGCATGTTCTTGTCGGTCATAATGATTTCCTCCGTTTATCTCATTTGTGTGATCAAAGTTCCAGCTTGATATCGCCCGCCTGGAAGGTCTCCTGCTGCATGGGCTTGATCTCCGGCGCTTCGGGCATCTTGCCGGCGTCGGTGAGGCCCTCCTGGGCCATCATGCCTTCCATCACGGTGATGTCGGTGTCGATGTCCAGCGCGGTGTCGCCGAACAGAGCGTCCAGCTGCTTTTCAAAGGCCACGTCCATGGTGTCCAGCATGGTGGCGATGCGCTCCTTGGAGGCGGTGATGTTCTCGCCCTCCACGCCCTGCTCTTCCATCAGCTCATAGGTCTTGACCAACTTTTCCAGGGTGGGCAGGTAGTAGTTCATGAACTTGCGCAGCTCGTCGGCGCTCTTGGGGTTCTGCCGCACATAGTCGAAAATGCGCTGGCAGGTGCCGCCCACCTTGTCCACCTTGCCGCGGACCTGGGCGTTGTCGATCTTGACGGACAGCTCCCGGATGGTGCGCAGATAGCCGTTGCCGGCCTTCAAAAGCTCGTCGGCGCTGCTGTAGCCGGTGACCTCCACGGGGATGGGCTCATAGGTCACCTTGTCGGGGATGACCTTGGTCAGCACCAGAAACACCGCGAGGCTCAACACCAGGCAGAACAGGTAGTGGGTGACGGAGTACAGCGGAAACAGCATAGACCACACCAGCCACACCGCGCCGATGGCGTAGATGGGCAGGGTGCTCTTTTGGGTGACGGCCCGCATACCGGCGGGGGGAGTTTTGGGTTCGGCCATAAGAGAACCACCTTTCCGTAGGGTCTATGGTTTTATTATAAACCATGGTGCGAGGGTGTCAAGAAAACGAATGGTGAACATTCCAAATCAGTGCAGGGGTTTTTCCTTCTTTTCCAGCTTTTTGCGGCTGCCGTCGGGATACTGGATGGTGATGCCCTTCAGCTGGGCCTCCAGATTGCCGCGGAAGGCGGCGATATACTCTTCCCGCAGGGCGGCACGCTCGGCCAGCTCCTCGGCGGTCAGTTCCCGGGTCTTTGCCAGCCGGGCCAGTTCGTTGATTCGGTCGATCTTCTTCTGTTCCATGTGTTACCTCGTTTTAAAAATCTTCGTTCAAATAGCGTTCGCCCACGTCGGGCAGGATGGTGACCACGGTCTTTCCCGCGGCCTCGGGGCGTTTTGCCACCGTGACGGCAGCGGCCAGCGCCGCGCCGGAGGAAGGGCCGCACAGCAGGCCCTCGGTGCGGGCCAGCAGGCCCATCATCTCCAGAGAATCGGGGGTCTTGACCCGGATGACCTCATCCAGGATGTAGGTGTTGAGCACCTCGGGCACAAAGCCCGGGCCGATGCCCGCCAGGGGATGGCCGCCGGGAAATCCGCCGCTGAGCACCGGGGAAGCGTAGGGTTCCACCGCCACGATGCGGCAATCCATGCAGTACTGCCGGACGGCCTCGGCACAGCCGGTGATGGTGCCGCCGGAGCCCACGCCAGCCACCAGATAGTCGATCTCACCCACCTGCCGCAGCAGCTCCTGACCGGTGCGGTGATGGGCGGCCGGGTTGTCGTCGCTGCGGAACTGGTCGGCAAGAAAGGCGCCGGGGGTGTTCCGCCGGAGGGTCTCCGCCACCGACGGGCAGGTCTCGGCAGGTACCGCCGTCACCTGGGCGCCCAGCCGCTGCAGATGGCGGCGCCGGGCCTCGGGAACGGTGTCGGGC
>JAFYPP010000082.1 GCA_017559995.1 Clostridia bacterium
ACGATGGCGCCACGGACCTGCTGATCGGCGTGACGGGAGTCAACACCCAGCTTGATGTGGATCTCAACGGTCTCGTCGAACTTGGCCTTAGCGGTCTTCAGCATGGTATCAATAGCCTCGTTGACGTCGTACTGCTTGGTACGGTCAACCAGCTTTGCGCTTTCAACGTAATTCTTACCTTTGCGCATGTTAATCATATCCTCCTTATAGTGGTTTCTCGGGCAAGCAATTTTTTTGCCCTCCCACGATGCGGTGACGTTCACCGCTCAAACAAACTGCGGCGTATATGCCGCGGGGAACTCAATTACTCTTCGACAGTGACGCCCATGGAGCGAGCGGTACCGGCGACCATGGACATGGCAGCCTCAACGCTGGCAGCGTTCAGGTCGGGCATCTTCTGCTCGGCGATCTTGCGCAGATCTTCCTTGGACAGCTGGGCGACCTTGGTCTTGTTGGGGACGCCGGAGCCGGACTTCAGGCCGCAGGCCTTCTTGATCAGAACGGCAGCGGGGGGAGTCTTGGTGATGAAAGAGAAGGAACGGTCGGCATAGACGGTGATCACGACGGGGATGATCAGGTCGCCTTCGTTCTTGGTGCGCTCATTGAATTCCTTGGTGAACTGCATGATGTTGACACCGTGCTGACCCAGAGCGGGACCAACAGGGGGAGCCGGAGTTGCCTTACCGGCGGGAATCTGCAGCTTAATCAGACCAGTTACTTTCTGTGCCACTTGGAGCACCTCCTAATAAAAATGTGGTAAAAGTGAGCGTTTCGCTCTCCCACTTCCATGCGGGGAAAAAATGGTTTACTTTTCGAGTGCGGCCACCTGACCGAACTTCAGCTCTGCGGGAGTGCCGCGGCCGAACATGGAAACGGTGACCTTGACGGTACGGTTCTCGACATCGATCTCGTCCACCGTACCAATGAAGCCCTCCAGCGGGCCATCGATGACCTTGACGCTGTCGCCCACCTGATAGGAGAGCTTGACCTCCAGCTTTTCCATACCCAGAGAAGCCACTTCCTGTTCGGTGAGGGCCACGGGCTTGGAGCCGGGGCCGACGAAACTGGTGACGCCGCGGGTGTTGCGGACCACATACCAGCTGTCGTCATTCATGATCATCTTGATCAGGACATAGCCGGGGAACAGCTTGCGCTCCACTTCCTTCTTCTCACCGTTGTCCCGGATCTCGGTAACGTTCTCCATGGGGACGCGGATATCGAAGAACAGGTCTTCCAGATGGCGGTTTTCCACCGTCTTCTGGATGGTAGCGGCAACCTTGTTCTCATAACCGGAGTAGGTGTGGACTACATACCACTTTGCGCTTTCAGACATCTTTGACCTCCCGGTGGGATCAGCCGACCAGAGAAGCCAGCATATCGCGGATGCCGCCGAAGACGACGTCCAGAACGGTGACAATGGCGCACAGAATGATCAGTGCGATGATGACCACCACGGTGTTCTTAACGACAGTCTGCTTGGTGGGCCAGACGACCTTCTTGGCTTCGACCTTCAGCTCGTGCAGCCACTTGCCGACACGCTTGAAAAAGCCGGGCTTCTGTTCCTTCTTGACGACCTTCTCGGTCTTCTGGGAAGTGGTCAGATCCTTGTTGTTTTCAGACATAGGGCTGTACCTTCCTTTCCGTTTTCCTTACTTGGTTTCTCTGTGTAAGGTGTGCTTCCGGCAGAAAGGACAATACTTGTTCAGCTCCATACGTTCAGGAGTGTTCTTCTTGTTCTTGACAGTGTTGTAGTTTCTCTGCTTGCATTCCGTACACGCCATCGTGACTTTAACGCGCATAGTTCGGCACCTCCTTTAAATTTGGCTTTGCCTCGTGGCAAAACCTGTTTGCCTCCCTGAGCAGGGCATAAAAAAAGACCCTCACAGGTACTATGTAGCATAACATATCCCGTGGGTCCCGTCAAGAGGAAATTTCCGTTTTTTGAGAAAAATTTGAAAGTTTTTCACCTTTACACCCGCTACGTTTGCGGTATAATGGGATTATAGCAGAGTTTCGCGGGAAACGCAAGGGGGAAACGGGGGTGTTTCGCGCCTGCGGGCGCGGGACGGGAGATGCGTGGGGCGGCTGCGCGCCCCAGACCCCATGCGTGACTTTCCACCGCGGGAAAGTCACCAAAGCGCGCCGGGGGCCCACCCCGGAAGGGCAGGAAGCCCATCTCGGCCCAAGAGCCGCCTGCGGCGGTTGGCCTCGAAACGCACCTGCGGGTGCAGCCTCACCCCTGTCTGCCCAGTAGACCGGGAATGGTGCTCCCGGCAGCGGATACCACGGCAAGACAATGTTCAGGGCACCGTGTTTTCCGGGTGCCAGTGCGTCATCCGCGGATGTCCGCCTTTTTCTCTTGTACCGTCAACGGCACGTTCTCTTTTTGGCGGGACAAAAAGAGAATGTGGGGTTGAACCGTTCCCGTGCCCGCAGGCACGGACTCTCCAAACGAGGTGTTGTTATGTCCTATCCATTAAATCACGATACCGCCCGGGGACTTTTGCCCCGACGGGACGAGCACCGGGCCAAATGGCAGTTCGGCCGGGCCATGCTGGTATGCGGCAGCGCCGCCATGTCGGGCGCGGCCCTGCTGGCAGGCTCCGCCGCCCTGCGGTCGGGTGCCGGGCTGGTACAGCTGGCCTCGGTGAGCGAGGTCATCGCCGCCGCCCGGGTGGTTCTGCCCGAGGCCCTGTTGCTGCCGCTGGCACGGCAGACGGAGGCCATCCCCGGCGCCATCCACATGGACGAGGCGTGGATCGTGCTCACCCAGGCGGAAAAGGCCCAGAGCCTTTTGTTCGGCCCGGGCATCTCCATCACCGACCACGGCCGCAAGCTGCTGCGGTGGCTGGTACAGGAGTACAAGGGCGCCCTGGTGCTGGATGCCGACGGCCTCAATCTGCTGTCGGAAGAAACCGCATTATTATATAAGGTGTCGGGACGATGCGTTCTGACGCCCCATCTGGGGGAGTTCTGCCGCCTGTCGGGCCTGACCCGGCAGCAGGCGGAGCGTGACCTTCCGGGTGCCGCCGAGGCCTTTGCCAAACAGTACGGCTGCGTGGTGGTGCTCAAGGGGGCGTCCACCTATGTCACCGACGGCGGCCGCACCTTTGTGCTGCACTGCCCCAACAGCGGCATGGCCAAGGGCGGCAGCGGCGACGTGCTGGCAGGCCTTTGCGCCGGTCTGTGCGCCCAGCGGCCGGATCGCCTTTTGGAAAACGCCGCGCTGGCGGTGTGGCTCCACAGCCGGGCGGGACAGCTGGCCCGGGATGCCCACGGGCCCTTTGCCATGGTGCCCCGGGACGTGGCGGAGCGGCTGGGACAGGCCTTTGGGGAGCTGGCGTGACGGCGTTTCCCCGTTGTCACCGGGCGCTTTTTATGGTATAATAGATAAAATTCGCGAATATCCGCGCAAAAACGACAGAAAGAAGTGTAAGTATGATGAGCAAACTGCTTTTGACCGCCGCAGAGGGCACCACCGACCTGACCGAATGGAAGGCCGCTCTGGGCGCGCTGAATATGAAGGCCGTGCTGGCCGCCGTCCTCATCTTCCTGGTGGGCTTTGTGCTGACCAAGTGGGTCTGCAAGCTGCTGGACAAGCTGCTGGAGCGCAACCAGAAGCTGGACAAGAGCCTCCGTGTGCTGGCGGTCAACGCCGTACGGGTGCTGCTGCTGTTCCTGCTGCTGCTGACCTGCGCCGACAAGCTGGGCCTGCCCACCACCTCCATCCTCACCCTGCTGGGTACCTTTGGTCTGGCCTTCTCCCTGGCCATGCAGAACAGCCTGTCCAATCTGGCGGGCGGTCTGTTCATCCTGGGCAGCAAGCCTTTTGAGACCGGCGACTACATCTCCATGCCCGGTGCCGAGGGCACCGTGACCCAGGTGGGCTTTATCCACACCCTGCTGACCACCGTGGACAACAAGCAGATCCACGTGCCCAACAGCACCATCACCGGCAACGTGGTGACCAACTATTCCCAGTGCGCCACCCGCCGTGTGGACCTGACCATCCCCGTGTCCTACGACTGTTCTCTGGAACAGGCCAAGGCGGTCATCGAGCGTGTCATCGCCCGGGACGGCCGTGTGCTGCAGGAGCCTGCCGCCCCCTTTGTTCGGGTGTGGGATCTGGGCGCCTCCGCCGTGGACATCGTGGTGCGCGTGTGGTGCAATTCCGCCGATTACTGGGAGCTGCGCTCCTGGCTCATCGAAAACATCAAGAACGAGCTGGACCGCGAGGGCATCGCCATCCCCTACAGCCAGCTGGACGTGCATCTGATCGGAAAGCAGTAAGAGCGATTTTCCGCAGCTTTGTCGCGAAAGGAGTTTTCTATGGAATATTTCAAGATCGCTGACATGAACGACGCCGCCCGGGACCCCGCGGAGTTTATCCGCTGGAGCCAGGAGCGCTACGACGCCAAAGTGGAGGCCGCCGCCCAAAAGATCCTGCAGGCCGCCGAACAGGGCAAGCCGCTGGTGCTGCTGTCCGGCCCCTCGGGCAGCGGTAAGACCACCACCGCCGGCCGCATCACCCAGTGGCTCTGCGACCACGGACACCCCAGCCACACCCTGTCCATGGACAACTATTATTTCCGCCGCGCCGACGGCTGGATGCCCACCGACGAGGAAGGCCAGATCGACTACGAGTCCCCCGAGATCATCGATATGCCCCTTTTGCGGCAGCATCTGGAGATGATGGCCGACTGCAAGCCGGTGGATATGCCCACCTTTGACTTCGCGGGTCAGCGCCGTGGGGACAAGACCGTCCCGGTGCACCGCAAACCCGGCGAGATCATCGTGATGGAGGGCATCCACGCCCTCAACCCCCAGGTTTTGGGACAGGAGGCCGACCTGGCCACCGGCATTTACATCAGTGTCCGCACCCGGGTGCAGGATGACAACGGCTTCGTGCTCCATCCCTCCCGCATCCGGCTGGCCCGCCGCCTGCTGCGGGACTTCCGCCACCGGGGACAGGATTACGTGGCCACCGTGCAGAAGCTGCGGTCGGTGTCCCGGGGCGAGCGGCTGTACATCGACCCCAACAAGGCCAGCGCCGAGATCCAGTTCGACACCTTTATCCCCTATGAGCTGGCGGTATACCGCAACGAGCTGGTGCATCATCTGGGCAAGGTGGACCAGACCCTGCTGGAGGATCTGGGCGTGTCCGAGCTGATGCCCTTCCTGCGGCAGATCGACCCCATTTCGGAAAAATACGTGCCCGATAACGCCCTCATTCAGGAGTTCATCGGGGACGAGGATTAAAAAAATAGCCTATACATACAGGAGAAACGAGATATGGAATACGGAAAACTGTTTACCGAGGGCCGCAACCCCCGCTCCATGCACATTGACAAGATGTCCACGCTGGAGCAGCTGCAGTGCATCAACGCCGAGGACCACGTGGTGGTGGACGCCGTGCAGGCTGCCCTGCCCGCCATCGCCCCCGTGGTGGACCGCATCGTCGCCGGCATGAAGCAGGGCGGCCGCCTGATCTATACCGGCTGCGGCACCTCCGGCCGTCTGGGCGTGCTGGACGCCTCCGAGTGCCCCCCCACCTACGGCGTCAGCCCCGATCTGGTCATCGGCGTCATCGCCGGCGGTGACCACGCTCTGCGCAACGCCATCGAGGGCGCCGAGGACAGCCGTGAGGCCGGTATCGAGGCCATGAAGGGTCTGGACCTGCAGCCCCAGGACGTGGTGGTGGGTCTGTCCGCCGCCGGCGGCGCCGCCTTTGTGCTGGGCACCATGGAGTACGCCAAAGAAAAGGGCTGCGCCACTGCCGGCATCACCTGCAACCCCGACACCCCTCTGACCCGTGCCTGCGATCATCCCATCGTGGTGCTGTCCGGCCCCGAAGTGGTCACCGGCTCCACCCGTATGAAGGCCGGCACCGCCCAGAAGCTCATTCTGAATATGCTGTCCACCTGCGCCATGATCCAGACCGGCAAGGTCCGTGAAAACCTGATGATCAACGTGCGTCCCACCAACATCAAGCTGGTGAACCGCGCCGTGCGCATCATCCGTCAGCTGCACGAGTGCACCGAGGAAGAGGCCAAGGCCGCTCTGGAGCGCTCGGGCAACGACGTGGCCGCCGCCCTGGAACTTCTGGAGGGTTAAGACGGTCTATGAAACTGATTGGTATTGACAGCGGCGGCACCAGCTGCCGCGTGGTGCTGTGCGACGAGACCGGCAAGGTGCTGCGCAAGTGCACCGTTCCCGGCCACAACCCCAACGCCGACGGCTTTGAGGCCGTAGAGGAAAGCTTCCGTCAGGGTCTGTCCAACGTGCTGGCCGACTTTTACGGTCTGTCCTGCCCCATCGACGCCATCCATGTGGGCGCCGCCGGCGGCGAAAGCGGCAACCGCCAGATCCTGGAGGATATCCTGCGCCGTCTTCTGCCCCGGGCCAAGAGCGTGTCGGTCAGCTCCGACGCCCTCATCGCCCTGTCGGCCGGTCTGGGCCGCAAGGACGGCGGCGTGCTCATCGCCGGCACCGGCACGGTGGGCTTCCTCCGCATGGGCGACACCCTGCCCCGGTTCGGCGGCTGGGGCTATCAGGTGGACAAGGGCGGCTCGGGCTGGCATCTGGGCCGGGACGGCTTCCGTGCCGCCATGGCCGGTTATGACGCCGGTCTGCCCCCCACCATCCTCACCGGTATGTTCGAAGACCATCTGCATATGACCATGTCCGCTGCCATCCCGCCCCTGTACCGGGGCGACATCACCCTGTCGGCCTGCGCGCCGCTGGTGATGGAGGCCGCCAACAAGGGCGACGCCGTGGCGCTGCAGATCCTGCGGGAAAACGCCGCCTGTCTGGCGGACACCATCACCCGGATGTATACCCACTTCCAGGCACCCCTGACGGTGGTGCTCACCGGCGGTCTGCTGCGTGAGGGCACCCTGTATCTGGAGATGCTGCGGGCCCAGGTGGCGCACATGCCCGTGACCCTGCTGATCCCCAGCCAGCCTCCGCTGTTCGGCGCCGTGGCCATGGCCGCCGCCAAGGCCGGCCTGCCCGACGATCCCGCTTTTTCCGACAATTTTGTGCTGTAACGCCTTCCCCCTCAGGGGGAAGGTGCTGACCGAAGGGAAGCGGATGAGGGGGCATACGGCAGCCACCTGCTTTCCGGTCCCCCTCTTCCGTCACGGCTTTGCCGTGCCACCTTCCCCCTGAGGGGGAAGGCACTCCATACAAGGAGGTTTTTCCATGAAACGCATCCTTTCCGTTCTTTTGGCGCTGACGCTGTGCCTGTCCCTGTTTGCCTGCGGCAAGCAGCCGGTGGACACCCCCACCCAGCCTGCCAC
>JAFYPP010000083.1 GCA_017559995.1 Clostridia bacterium
GCAAAGGACAGTTCCTTGATATAATCCCGGAGGTCCACCTCTCTCCTGCCCCGCTTGGAGCGCTTTTCCAGCGTGACGGGAGCGTCAAACAGGGCCTTCATGGCATCGGTGTCACCGGCAGGCAGCACGATCTCATAGGCGCTGTAGGCGATCTCGCGAACGGGGCGGTCGGCGGCGCCGGCGTGCAGCACCTTCATGCCCCGGGGCATCACGGCGTTGAGCTCCTCCACAAAGTTGGCGGGCATCTCATCCACCATCAGGTCCAGATCACACAGGTCGCAGCGGGTCTCATAGCCGGTGGACAGGGGTACCACGATGGACATTTCAATATGAGGGTTGAAGCCCTGGGAATATTTCACGGGGATACCCGCCCGGACGAAGCTGCGCTGCAGGGCCTTCATCAGGTCCAGGTGGGAGATATAGGCAGAGGTGCCGTTCTTTTCAAAACAGAAACGCAGTTTAAACATCGCATTTACCTCCCGTCAGGCTGAGTGCGCCGCAATTACGGCAGCCGGCCTTGCAGTCGGGGGTGGCAATACCGCCCCGGGCCCGCTCCAGCTCGCTGTACAGATAACATTTGGTGACGCCGGAGGAGATGTGATCCCAGGCCATGATCTCGTCGGCACCCAGTTCCCGGTTGGCATAGAAGGCGGGATCCACGCCGGTGTCGGCAAAGGCCTGCATCCAGGCGTCGAAATTGAAGTTCTCCTCCCAGCCGTCCAAACGGCAGCCCAGCTGCCAGGCACGCTCCAGCACGGCGGACAGGCGGCGATCGCCGCGGGCCAGCACGGCCTCCAGGAAGGAGGTCTTGTACTCGTGGATGGAGTAGGTCACACCCTTGATGTTCAGGCTCTCCATCACCACTTCCTTGCGGCGCTTGGCCTCCTCGGCGGAGATCTGTCCCAGCCACTGGAAGGGGGTCTGTGCCTTGGGCACGAAGATGGAGATACCCACGTTGATGCGCAGACCGCGCGCCTTGTTTTTGGCGTGCTCACGGAAGGTGCGCTGCACGTTGCGGACGATCTTGGAAATACCCAGCAGATCCTCGTCGGTCTCGGTGGGCAGACCCATCATAAAGTACAGCTTCACGCCGTTGTAACCGGCGGCGAAGGCCAGTTTGCAGGCCTCCAGCAGATCCTCTTCCTGCAGGTTCTTGTTGATGACGTCACGCAGACGCTGAGTACCGGCTTCGGGAGCGAAGGTCAGGCCGCTCTTGCGGACCTTCTGGATGTTCTGGGCCAGATCCAGGTTAAAGGAGTCGGCACGCATGGAGGGCAGCGCCAGGTTGACGTGCATGGGCTCGAACTTGGCCACCAGGCCCTCGCACAGGGTCTCCAGATGGGGATAGTCGCTGGAGCTCAGGCTGGTGAGGGACACTTCGTCCCAACCGGTGTTGGCGATGAGAGCCTCGGCCTGCTTCTTCAGGGTCTCGGGCTGTCTGGCACGAATGGGACGGTAGGTATAACCGGCCTGGCAGAAACGGCAGCCGCGGCGGCAGCCACGGAACAGTTCGATCATGGCACGGTCAAAGACGATATCGGTGGAGGGCACCACGAACTTTTCGGGGTAATAAGCCTTGTCCAGCTCCTTCACCACACGCTTGCGCACCACGGCGGGAGCGCCGTCTTTGGGGGTGATAGCGGCAACGGTGCCGTCCTCGTTGTAGGAAATATCATACAGAGAGGGCACGTAAACGCCGCCGATCCGGGCGGCCTTCTTCAGGAACTCGGCCTTGCTTTCGCCGGCGGCGCGGCAGGCACGGTACAGTTCCATCAGTTCGGGCATGACTTCCTCGCCCTCACCGATGGTGATCAGGTCAAAAAAGTCCGCCATGGGCTCGGCGTTGTAAACGCAGGGACCGCCGGCGATGACCAGAGGCTTGAGTTCCTTGCGGTCGGCGGCGCGCTTGGGCACACCGGCCAGATCCAGCATATTGAGCACGCCGGTATAGTTCATCTCGTACTGCAGGGTGAAGCCCAGGATATCAAATTCGCCCACGGGATCACCGCTCTCCAGCGCGTACAGGGGCTGGCCGCGCTTGCGCATCTGCTCTTCCATGTCCAGGAAGGGAGCGTAGGCGCGCTCGCACCAAACGCCCTCCATGCTGTTCAACAGGCCGTAGAGGATCTTGGAACCAAGGTGGGACATACCGATCTCGTACAGATCGGGGAAACAAAAGGCAAAGCGCAGGTCTACCTGGCTCTTATCCTTATATACAGCGTTGTATTCGCCGCCGGTGTAGCGAGCAGGCTTGCGCACGTGCTCCAGGCAGGCACGGATGGTATCGTTCATAACTTCCTCCAATTTCACAACTTGAATTTATATTTTAGCAGTTTCTTGGGCAGGTGTAAAGTCTTTTTTCTTGCTGACCGCAGCAGGATCACGCTGCCCGCCGAAAAAAGTGTAGGGTTTCGATTTTTCAGCAGCACATACAGCCCCAAAAGGCAAAGCACCCCTCCCACGGCACAGCTGATACACCGCGTGTACCCCTCCCCTTCCAACGGAAATCGGGCCTCCAGAACGTTCTGCAGCACCCGCCCGCCGTCCAGCGGCAGAGCCGGCAGCAGGTTGAACATTGCCAGCACCAGATGGCAGCCGATGAAGCGAAAGAGCAGTTCTCCGGGATACCGCCGGGATACTGCCGCCAGCAGGACTGCCCAAAGAAGATTCGCCCCCGGCCCTGCCAGCGCCAGCAGCACTTCCCCGCCGTAGGAGATCCCGCTGCCGCTGTAGCGGATCTCTGCCCCGGACAGGCGAAAGCACAGCTTCTCCGCCCGGCCGCCCAGCAGCCGCAGAGCGGCAAGATGCCCGGCCTCATGCAAAACAGCCGCCGCCCAAAACAGCAGCAGCCAATCCCGCCGTCGGGAGGACAGCAAAAAGACGCCCGCCGCCAAAAAGGTCAGACTGCAGGCATAATGCATGACGATCCCTCCAAACCTTGACAAATGCGCCCGGCGACTTTAGGATAGATACAGAAAACGATACAGGAGCACACAATGTTTCAACATATCCGCACGACTCTGAAAGACCGCGCCATGATGCGCACCATCTTCCTTTTGGCGTGGCCCACCATGCTGGAAGAGGCGCTGCAGTGCATCGTCACCTATGCCGACACCGCCCAGGTGGGCGTCATGGGCGCCAACGCCTCGGCCGCCATCGGCCTCACCACAACGGTGACCTGGATGACCTTTTACCCCCTGTACGCCGCCGGTATGAGCGTCACGTCGGCCATTTCCATCGCCTTGGGCGCGAAAGACACCCAACGGGCCAAAAAGGCCGCCTCCCAGGCCGTCCTTTTGGTGCTGATTCTCGGTCTGACACTGATGGTCCTCACCCTTGCAGTCAGTTCCGCCCTGCCCCGTTGGCTGGGCGGCGCCCAGGAGATCCGCCGGGATGCCACCGTCTATTTCGCCATCATCTGTACCCCCATGCTGTTCCGGGCAGCCAGCATCATCATGGGTTCGGCGCTGCGGGCCACCGGAAACACCAAAACGCCCATGCTCATCAGCACGCTGATGAACGTGATCAACATCATCCTGAACTTCCTGTTCATCTCCCCTACCCGCCCGCTGACCGTCCTGGGTCACACGCTCACCGTGTGGGGCGCCGGTTGGGGTGTTGCAGGCGCCGGTATCGCATCCGCCATCTCACTGGTCATCGGAGGCACCTTAATGACCGTCGCCGCCTGGCGTTCGCCCGTGCTGGGCCTGTGTGTAAAAACTGTCCGCTACGACCGGGACGTCATGGGCCAATGTGTCCGCGTGGGTGTCCCCATCGCCGGCGAGCGGGTGCTGTTCTCCTTCGGCCAGGTGGTATTTACTGCCATCACCGCCCGCTTGGGCACGGTGGCCATGGCGGCTCACTCCATCGCGTTGGCCGCCGAACAGGCCTTCTATATCCCCGGTTACGGTATGCAGACGGCTGCGGCCACGCTGGCGGGATATTCCGCCGGCGAAAAGAGTGAAAAACGCCTGATGCAGTATTCCTCTACCATCATGTTTATCGCTACCGTTCTGATGGCCGTACTGAGCGCCGCACTGTTCCTTTTTGCAGAACCCATCATGTCCATCTTCACCCCTGATCAGCAGGTGGTGGAACTGGGCGGATTGGCCCTGCGCATCGTGGCGGTTTCCGAGCCTTTCTTTGCCGTTTTGGTGATCCTGGAGGGCATTTTCAGCGGCTTGGGCGACACCAAGGCCCCCTTTGTCTTTTCGCTGATCTCCATGTGGGGTGTCCGCATCACCACCACATGGCTGTGCGTCACCGTTTTTCATTTCGGTTTGGGCGCCGTATGGGCCTGTATGGCCATCGACAACATGACCCGTTTCACCATGATGATGGTGCGTTTTCTCCGCGGAAAATGGAAGCGTAGATTGGAGCTGGACTAACTACCAAAAATCGAGGGCATCCCGACAGGGATGCCCTTTGTTTATTCCGCTTCGCCAAAGCCTAATATCTGCTGCCCGAACACCGCGGCAGCGCTGTCCTCGCCTCCGGAAAAGCTGCGGCCCAGGGTCTCCAGCGCCTCTTCATAATCCAGTGTTTCCCATGCGGACAGGATCTGTTCCCGGATCTCCACAATGGGTTCGCTGCCGCCGTAGGAGATCAGCAGCACCAGTGCCAGAACCACCATCAGCACCCAGCCTCCGCTTCCGGAAGGCCGCCGGGCGTATTCCCTTCCGTATTTCATATCACAGAATGATACAGATCAAACCGCCGCTGCCTTCGTTGATGATGCGTTCCAGAGTGTTCTGCAGTTTTGCCCGGGAGTCGTCCGGCATTTTATACAGCTTTCCCACCAGACCTTCGTTCACCAGGTCGCTGAGGGATTTTCCGAAAATATTGCTCTCCCAAATCTTTTCGGGCGAGTCCCGGAACTCCTCCATCAGATAGTTCACCAGATCCTCCGACTGCTTTTCCGACCCCACGATGGGATTGATCTCGGTCTCCACGTTGGTCATGATCATGTGGATGCTGGGCGCGCTGGCTTTCAGCCGTACGCCGAACCGCCCGCCCTGCTTGGTGATCTCCGGCTGCTCCAGACGCATCTCTTCACATTCGGGCATCACGATGCCGTAGCCGGTACGGCGGACCTGCTCCAGCGCCCGGGAAACGTGATCATATTCCTTTTGCATTTTCGCCATTTTGCAGAGCAGCGGCAAAAGATCGGCTTCACCCCGAATCTCCATGCCCGACTGCTGGCTGAGCATGCGGTAATACAGCGCCTGGGGCACCGTGACAGCAATATCAACCGAACCGTCGCTGAGGCGCATTTCCCGCAGCAGCGCCTGCTCTACTTCTTCACAGGCATTCAGCTGTTCCACCTGCCCTTTTGCGTCCCGCATACGGCCGATGCCGCTGCAGGCGTCGTAAACGCTCTGATACAGGCGTCGCTGCAGAGGATCGTCTGCCGGCAGCATGGTCACCCATGCCGGCATGGAAACCCGGTACTCCCGGGCCGGAAACTCATACAGGACAGCGCTGAGGAGCTCCTCGATTTCCGCCCTTCCCAGGGTCTGGCAATTGGCCGCCAGGCAGGTGACGCCGTATTTCCGCTCCAGCGCCCGCTGCAGTTCCCGTGTGGCAGGTGCTGCCGGCTGGGTGCTGTTCAACAGGATGCAGAAGGGTTTACGGATTTCCTGCAGCTCCCGTACGATGCGTTCTTCGGCGGCAGTGTAGTTTTCTCTGGGAATCTCGCCGATACTGCCGTCGGTGGTGACCACGATGCCGATGGTGCTGTGCTCACAGATGACCTTCCGCGTGCCCACCTCTGCCGCCTGCGCCAGCGGGATCTCCTCCTCGAACCACGGCGTGCGCACCATGCGGGGACGATCCTCTTCAAACTGGCCGATGGCGCCCTCTACCATGTAGCCTACACAATCAATGAGCCGCAGGTCAAACCCGCCGCCGCCCTCCAGATCGAGCCGCACCGCTTCTTCCGGCACAAACTTGGGTTCGGCGGTCATGATGGTGCGTCCCGAGCCGCTCTGGGGCAGTTCATCCCGTGCCCGCTCTCGCAGGTACATATCCTCCATGCCCGGCAGCACCAGCTGTTCCATAAAGCTTTTGATGAAGGTGGATTTTCCCGTCCGCACCGGCCCCACCACACCGATATAGATGTCACCCGCCGTGCGGGTAGCGATATCCTGATAGATCGTGTTGTTTGTCATATTCCCATCCTCTTTTCGCTGTTCGGTTACTGCAAGGTATGCCGCAAGCGGACGGGATATGCAAACAAGTCCGCATAGAGCGTATAGGGGCGGGAACGAAACGCTGCAGAAAAAACGTACGCTGACGCGACCTCTTGCTGCTTTCAATATTTTGTGTTGGTATAGTCAAAACATCGGTTCGCTCCCGTTTCAGCGCTTCTCGCTGCTGCGCCAGGAGTTTGCCGATGTTTTTACCGCGAGTTCCGGCACCGGCGAGCCACAAAGGGAAAGCTTCCTCTTTAGAATCTCGAGATCACTCCAGGATCGCAATCATGGAAAACTTCATTAGAAGTGTTTCCGGTGAGTAGCACATCAGAAGGTGAATGCGTCCGACACAGCCGCTTTTTTACGAAAAAAATCTGTAAAGGGAAAACAGCATGTGAAAGGGTATGAAAAAACCCTGTAACCGTTGCGGTTACAGGGTTTACTCGTGGAGGTGCCACCCAGATTTGAACTGGGGAATAAAGGTTTTGCAGACCTTTGCCTTACC
>JAFYPP010000084.1 GCA_017559995.1 Clostridia bacterium
GCCACCGCCGACGGAGCACCAGCCCCAGCCGGTGCCGCCCAGGAACTTGCCGTTCCCGTTGAAGTAGCCGGTGACGGGCAGATCGGGCAGATCAAAGGGGAAGGCGGGCGCGGCCACGAACTCCAGGGTGGCAGCGAACTTCCAAACGTGGTTGTTGTCCGGGTCGGTGACGTCAATGCCGGCGGCCAGGATCTCGCCGTAGGTCATTTCCTCTACGGTGAGGGAGCCGTCCACCATGGAAACGTTCATGGGCGTCAGGCCCAGGGTGTAGGCAAAGGTGCCGTCGGTGCCGGGTTCCACCGTCACCGTGCGGCTGGTGGAAACAAAGCCCTGGGCGATGGCGGAAACGGTGATGTCGCCCACGGGGACCACCACGGTGGCCTTGCCGTCCTCGCCGGAGACCAGAGAGGTCTCAAAGACGGTGACACCGTCCTCGTTGGCGGCGGTGATCCGGATCTCGGCGTCGGCCACGGCGGGCGTGCCGGAAACGTAAGCGTTGACGGTGGTGACGGTGATCAGCGCGTGATCGGCGTCGGCCGCGGTCACGTCGTAGACCGTCATGGCGGCGGTGGCGGTGCCCACGTTGCCGCAGGCATCGGTGACCGTCAGTACGACGGTGTAGGTGCCGGCCGCGGCGTAGGTGTGCTTGCACGCGGCGCCGTTGCCGGTGGTGCCGTCACCGAAGTTCCAGGCGTAGGACACGATCTCGTCGTTGTCGGTGGAGTTGACGGCGGAGAAGGCAAAGGGGATACCGGCCGCCGCGGTGAGGGTCTCGGGCTGCAGGACGGCCACGGGAGGTTCGGTCTCACGGGGAGCGGAGGTGACGGAGAGGACGGCACTGGCCTTTTCGGCACCGTAAACGTCACGGGCCACCACCACGAAGTACTGGGTACCGGAGGCGGGGATGGCGGCGGAGCATTCACCGGTGCTGCCCTTGACGGCAGAGGTGACATAAGCGCGGTCGCCGCCGGCGGCATTGGTCTGATACAGGACGAAATCCTTCAGGGTTTCGGTGTCGCCGCCGTAGGTCCAGGTGAAGTCGGCACGCTTATAGTCGGCGGAAACCGAGACCGCGGGCGCCACGGGGGCGGTGTAGGGCGAGATGGTGACGGTGCGGATCAGTTCGGCGGGCTGGTTGGCCGCGTAACCGGCGGACACGTCGTTGATGCTGTCGTCATACACCTGGGCGCGGATCTCGTAGGTACCCTTGGTGATGCCTGCGGGAATGGTCCAGTCAAAGGCAAAGACGGTGTTGTTGGTGATGCCGCTCACGGGGATCTCGGCGATCTCGATCCACTGGGAGGCGCCCTTCAGCCTGTAAGAGAAGACGGCCTTTGCCAAACGGTAGTTGTCGGCGGCGGTGATCTTGAGGGTGACCGACTTGCGGAGACCCGCATTGGCACGGGGCAGCATATCGCCGATCTCGGGGGATTCGGTGTCGGGGACAAAGGAACCGCTGACGGTCTTTTCGGCGGCGCTCTCGTTGCCGTACACATCCACGGCGGTGACATAGTAGTAATAGGTCACGCCTGCGTCGGCGGTCTTGCCGTCATCGTAATAACCGACGGAGCTCAGCTGGCGGATGATCTCGAAGGGGCCGTCGGCATCGGTGGCGCGGTAGACGCGGAAGTGCAGGAAGTCGGAGGGCAGGCTGTAGTCGGTGCCCCAGTTCACGAAGATGTAGCGGCTGGTGGAAGAGAGGGTGACACCAGTGGGCACCGCGGGAGGCGTGTTGTCCACGTTGATGTTGAAGATCCGCTCACCCTCGTTGCCGCGGAGGTCGGCGGCGACTGCCTTGACGGTGTAGTTGCCGCTGGGCAGCCGGGAAGCGTCCCAGGTGGCGGAGGCATAGCTGCCTTCGCTGCTGCCGAGCAGGGTGAACCGGTCGGAACCTTCGGCGGCCCAGTAGAGGGACACCGAGGCCACGCTCACGTTGTCGCTGGCGCTGGCGGTGACGAGGATATCCTTGCCGCCGTAGGTCTGGCCTGTCACGGGGGTGGTGTAGGTGATCACGGGTGCTTCGGTCTCGCCGCACAGGGTGACGTTCTGCACGTCGCTGTAGGCGGTGGCGCTGCCGTCGGTGACAGCGAAGCGCACTTCATAAATGCCCGTGGGCAGATAGCCCAGCACATCGCCGGAAATATCCCAGCTGCCGGTGAAGTAGTTGGCATCCGAGATGCCGGCGCTCATGGGGGCGGAGGTCCAGGTCTGGCTGCCCTGGGCACGGTACTCCATGGACATGGTGATGGCGGGAGCGTAACCCTCCTGTGCCTTGAATCTGGCCCAGACGTCGATGCTCTTGAAGGCCTGGTCTTCCAGCACATAGCTGTCTGCCAGATCGGCGGTGCTGTCAAACTCCAGCACCATGGTGGACAACTGGGCGGCGGCGGAGTGCGCGGACAGGTTGCCGCGGCCGTCCACGGCCTGAACGGTATACGTATAGGTTCCCATATCCAGACCGCTGTCGGTCCACTCCAGATTGGAGGTGTTGGCGATCTGTTCGCCGTCACGGTAGATGTTGTAGCTTGCCACGGCGATGTTATCGGTGGCGGCCGTCCAGCCGAAACGGATGGAGGTGGTGGTGTGGGATCTCGCGGTGGGGATGCCGGGGGCAGTGGGAGGTACGTCGTCGGCCTTGAGGATGACCACGGACACCGGCTCGCTGCGGAAGATGGTGCGGCCGTCCACTGCGTAGAAATACAGCTCGTAGCTGCCCTTGGGCAGATAGCCGTCCTTGTCGCTGCCGGAGATGTCCCAGTTGCCGGTCAGGCTCAGGCTGTTCAAGGTGCCGTAGGTCCACTCGGCGTCCTCGCCGGCAAGGCGGAACTCAAACCAGGCCTCGGTGAGGTAGGGCGTGTAGCCCTCGGTATCGGCGGTGACGGTGACCGACAGGGGGATGCGCTTGCCGGGATAGGCATCCACGATATAGGCGCTTTCCAGGCTGGGGGTCACGATGAGGTCCACCGTGGTGATCTCTGCCGCAGCAGAGGCGACAGACAGGTTGCCCGCCTTGTCACGGGATTTGACGGTGAAGGAATAGTCGGTGCCGGGCAGCAGATCATCGGCAGTATAGGACAGGGTGTCCGCGCCGTCCAGCCGCACCAGTTCCTCGCCGTTGCAGTAGACCACGTAACCCATGATGCCGATGTTGTCGGTACCTTCGGTCCAGGCCAGCTCCACGGAGGCGGTGGTGACGTTGGAGGCGGTGACCGATTCGGGAGCGGTGGGAGGCACCTGGTCGGCGGTGGAAACGGTGAGCTCGCCCATGTTGCCGGCCTTGTCCACCGCGCGGACGGTGAAGAAGTTGCCGTCATCGGCGGAGGCGGCAACGCTGTAGGTGCGGGAGGTGGCGGAAACGTTCTTGCTCAGCACCACGTTGTTCTTCAGGATCACGAAGTGGTCGATTTGGTCGTTTTCGCACACCCAGCGCAGGGTGGCCGCGTTGGTGTCGCCGAAGGTGAAGTTGACGCTTTCGATCACCGGGGCCACGGTGTCCACGTAGAAACCGAAGTCGGTGGCGGCGGTGACGCCGCTGTCATCCTCCACGGTGAAGGCGTGATAGTCGTCGGCCAGTCCGGTGAGATCCACGGTGAAATAACCGTAGGTGTTGGCGGTGGCGGTGGCCACGGTGCCATCATAGTTGGATACGGTGACGGTGCTGCCGGGGGTGGCGTAGCCGTACAGGGGATAGGTGCTGCTGTTCCAGTAGACGTCCTCGTAATAGTAGTCCTGCTCGCGGAACTGGGGCAGGATGATCTCGTCGGGATTGCCGAAGATCAGCATACGCTCCACCACTTCGCTGACCACGTCGTTGATCTGATCCACCAGATAGAACCGGACGGTCTCGCAGTCCTGCAGGTCGTATTCGTAGGATTCGGAATCCAGCAGGTCGGTGGCGTACAGGTACAGGGAACGTTCCTCTTCCACAGGAACGTCCTCTACCGCGGGAATATCCTCTACCGCGGGAATATCCTCTACCGCGGGAACGTCCTCTTCCATGGAGACGACCTCTACCGCAGGGATGCCCACGGCCTCCACGTCAGTGACGGCGAAGCCGTAGCAGGGATCGCTGGAGCGGGAGGTCTCCATGACGATGGTCACCGTGTCGCCGGGGACGGTGGGGGTCTGGCCGGCTATGTCATCGGTGTAGTAGGAATAGAAAGAATCAATGAACTCCTTCTCATCGCCGGAACCGGAGTACAGATAGAGGCGGGCACTGTCCTTCAGGTCGGTGGCAGGGGAGAAGGTCAGGCGGAGGCTGGTGGCCCCCTCTTCGGTGTAGGTCCAGGTCTGTTCGTAGCGATTGCTGTAATTATCGTCGCTGGCCACATAGACGAAGGGGTGGGCGGACTCCAGACCGTGTACGGCAGGGGGATACAGGCCTGTGGGCTGACCCTTGCCGACATAGTTCAGGGGGATGGTCTCCGTAGCGCCGTAGGAGGTCTCTACCTCCATCACCGGCCGGAAATAGGGCGTTTCCGTACCGATGGTGACCTGCAGCATACGGCTGCCGTAGATGCCCTGGATGTCCTCGGGAACGACGAGTTCCAGCGGCTCCTCGGAGTTGTAGTACCACAGTTTGAAGGTCAGGACCTCACTTTCGGTGAGCTCGTCGGTGGTCTGCAGCTGGGCGTAGACCGTCTTTTCGCCGTAACCGGCAGACAGGCTGAACGCGCTGCGGGCAGCGGAGACGTATTCCTCTTCGGCCAGCAGCGCCAGATCCTCGGAGGCGCGGATACGGGTGTAAGCGCCGCCGTTGAGAATGGAGAAGGCGTACCAGCCGCTGAAGTTGGACGCGGTCAGCCTGCTGTCATAGATGTCGTAGATCTCCACGACGGGCAGACTGTTGTCGAGCACCTCATAGGAAGCGTTGCCCAGGGGCTTTCCGTTGAGCCACAGACGCAGTTCGTAACTGCCGACGGGCAGATCCAGCGCCTTGACCAGTTCCATATCGCAGCGCAGATAGGTGTCGCCGTCCTCACTTTCCTCGTAAGTCAGGGTGATGGGCGTTTCGGTGAGACAGGTATATTCGTTGTAGAACTTGCCGGTATACACACCGTCGGCAGGCAGACCCTGGCCATAGATCAGGCCGGACTCTTCCAGAGTGCCGTTGACGGTGGGGAACAGCACGACTTCAGGCTCGCGGACGGAGAACCAGTTCACATCCTGTCCGTTGTACTGCACGGCATAGTAACCGGCGGTCAGGGGGGCGTTCAGGGTCAGGTCCGCGTAATACTGATAGTAACCGTCAGCCCAACGGCCGTTGGTGAGGGCCGTACCGGTAAAGGTCTCGTCGGTATCCTGGTTGTAGAAGACCAGATTGGTGATCTTCGACAGATCGTCCATGGTGATGTTCAGCAAATCGCGGGTGTAAAAATTGACCGCCAGAGCGGTGTCTCCCGGTTTGGCATAATAGCCTGCGATGTGGTAGGCTTCATCAGTCGAAAAATCGGGCAGGATGGCATCGGTGACATAGAAGCCCAGCTCACAGTCAAGGACATCGAGATCGCTGTCTCTGTCGGTGAACAGCAGGTAGTATCTCTCGCCGGGGATGAACTCCTGAAAATCTTCGGCGTCCAGCGTCCACACAAAATCCTTGTGACCGCTGTACTCGCTTTCGGTGCCGGTGAGCAGGCCGCTGGTCAGCAGGGTGTCGCCATCTTCGTTGCAAATGGTCAGCGTACCCTTACCGGAGGAGTTGATGGCATGAATGGTGATGGGGAAGATGCCCAGGTTGGGGGCAAAGGAGCTGGTCCGGGTGTTGTTGTCCCGATGGGAAAAGGGGATGCTGATGCTCCAGCTCAACGAGGAGAGGACACGGATATCTTCGATGTATTCACCGTTGAAATACAGTTCGTACCACCCCGTGGGAAGGGGCTTGGCGAAACGGAAATCGGCGCTGATCTCAAAGAAGTAGGCGTCGTAACGCAGTTCTTCGAAATCGGTGGTGCGGGCAACTTCCTCGCCGTCACTGTTCACCAGCGTCATCAGGTCACCGCCCCGCTGGTACAGGGTGGAGTTGTAACCGGTGAGCGTGGCGGTCCACTGGGTGGCGCTGGCACTGATCCGGGCGATGCCGGAAAGATAGAGGTCACCCGTGCCGCCGCTGGACAGGTTGTAGTAGGGGTTTTCCAGCGAGGTGGACCGGCGGCTGCCGCTGCCCCAGGAGACCTCCACGTAGAACCAGGAGTCCATGGAGGTCATAGGCTCCGGGTTGCCGGTGCGGGTCAGCGTCAGTTCCACCTTGCCGCTGTCGGAAATGGTGCCCGTCCACTGGGCCAGCTGGACAGGGGCGTTGTCGTTAGTGGAAACGGTGACGGTGTAGTTCTCGGTGGTGTCCCTGTTGGAGAAAACCACATCCTCCTCGCTGCGCTGCGCGTCCTTCACCGTGAGACCCTCGATTTGGATGGAGGGGGTGCGGACGGTGTTGGTAACGGAGGAAACGGCGCTGTAGAGGGCCTGTTCACCGGAGTAGGAGATCTGCAGGGTATAGGTCACGCCGTTTTCCAGGGTGCAGCCGTCCGCCAGGAGCATCTCTTCGTACAAGTTCCAGCGGAGAACGCCGTTGCTTTCGTACACGTTGAAATCCCGGTACCGATTGGAGGAAGTGCCCACCACGTTGCCGTCGGCATCCACCATGGTAAAAGTGAGGGCGTCCAGATCTTCCTCGGACTGGAAACCGTACAGCGACAGGGAGAGTTCCCAGCTGGCAACGCCGCTGTAGAAGTTGCTGACGGAAGCGGAATCGATCAGAAGCGCGTCGGAACCGACGATCTCGATGGTGCCGCTGCAGGCGTAGATGTCGTTGCCGGCGTACAGCCGCAGGGTATAGACACCGGCGGGAAGCTGGGTCAGATCCTGCTCGGCGGAGGATTCAAACTCGGTGTGCTGAATGCAGTAGCAATCTCTGTCAAGATCGGAATCCCAACGGGAAACGTAGTTCACGGCAAGACTGGTGGCTGCAACGTTGCCGTCGCTGTCCACCATCTGCAGAACGCCGTTTTCCTCGGGCATGGAGTCGATGGGGTCGCCCTGGTCATCCAGAATGTATACGTAGGAGTAGGACCGGAATTCCGTACTGCCCTGATAGACGAACACGCCGCCTTCAGGGACCACATTGGGCGAAACCGACGCCAACGGGGCTTCGGCGCCCAGAGGCTCGGCGCTTTCCAGCACGGGCAGTTCGATCACCTGCTGGGGCAGGTCGGCGTCGTCGGACGCAAAGACCTGTGCGGGAACCAATCCCGCCAGCATGGCGATCGTCAAAAACACGCTTAACAATCGTTTCATAAAAAACCCTCGTTTCTCTCGGAATATTCACATAATATTCACAAATGGACACCTTCATTTTATTCCTTATCCGCCGGATTTGCAAGGGAAAGCCGCCGAAATCTGCGGTGTTTTTACAGCAAAACGGGACGCACACTGTGCGCCCCGCCAAGTTGACAGAATTATTTTTGCAGTCGATACAGGCTTACGGCAGACACGAATATGCCAAGGAGCGCTGCTGCCGTCAGCAGGATAAAGGCCAGATCCTGCAGCAGAAAATAACTGGTTCCGTCGGTGCCTTTGACCAGAAGATGGGCCAGAAAATAGCTGAAAAATCCCAATGTCACCGACAGCAGGGTGGCGCCGGCGGCTTTGCCGCGAAGGGCCAGCCACAGGACTCCGAACAGTCCCGTAAGAGCCAGCGATGCCAGGAAATAATAATTGAGGGTCAGACGGGGCAGCAGAAGGACGCCGCCGCTGGGGTTGGTGACGGTAAAGGGCCCTTTTAGAAGGGTGAGCTTCCCACCGCGGGAGTGATCGCAGTAATAAATGTACCGGACGTCCTTGGAACGGGCGGTATAGACCGTTCCGGAGCGGTCCAGTTTTGCCGCCCGCAGCCAGGGGCTGGTATAGGCGGTGATGGACATGCTTTCGGAGCCGGTTTCGTTGTAAAAGTATTCCACAAGATAATCCACGCCGGATTCGCTCTTGGAGGTGACGGTCACCGTGAGCCGTCCGTCTTCGGCTTTCGCCACGGAGAAAAGGCCCTTGATGTAAGGTGTGCCCTCGGGTGCCGTCATGCGGCCCAAAACGGTGAAGGCCATGGCCGCGATCAGGCAGCCGGTCAGCAAGCACCACAGCAGGGTATGCTTTCGCAGCAGCTGCTTCATCAGCAGCAGAGGTACGGCGTCGGTCAGTGCGGTCATCGGTCTGGCATCCCGCAGTCCTTCCAACGTCTGTTTGCAGGCGTCACATTCCTGCAAATGCGCTTCTACCAAAGCGCGGCTTTCTTCCCCGGCAAGATCCTCGGCATACAGGGGAAGCAGATCCTGGATCACAGAACAGGGCGTTTTCATGGCAGTTCCTCCTTTTGCAGTTTTTTGCGGGCGCGGTGATAGGTGACACAGGCCCAGTTTTCCGTTTTGCCGAACAGCCCACCGATCTGCCGGAAACTGAGCTCTCCCAGCGCCCGTAATAGGAATACTTCCTTATAAGGTTCCTCCAGACGGTGGAGGCGGGCGTAAAGGTCCATGGCGTCCTCCGCGCGCTCGGCGGTAAGGGCGGGATCGGTATCTTCGGCGGCGGGATAGGCCGCGGCGTCATCCAGCGGCTGTGCGTCCTGCCGGGTACGGTAGTGGTCGGAGAGAAGGTTGCGGGCGATGGCACACAGCCAGGTGCCCGGGTCGCTTTCACCGCGGAAACTGTGGACCCCGCGCAGCGCCCGGAAAAAGGTGTCGGCAGTCAGCTCCTCCGCCAGGTGGTGGTCGCCGCACCGGGACAGCAGATAATGATAGACCTGGCCGAAATAGGCCTTGTAAACGCGCTCGAACAGATCCTGCGTCACCTCATCACCTCCTTTTCACCCAATTAGACGGGAAAATACGGAAAATCTTACAAAAAACGGACGGGAAGATCCCGTCCGTTCCTCATTATTAAAATTTCAGCAGCCGCTTCAGTTTGCCGGCCATGCGCAGGGCAAGGTCGCCGGCGGCGTTGGGCTTGGGCAGCAGCTCGTCCACCAGCGCGGAAAAATCCTCGTCACGGTATCGGTGCAGGAAGGTGCTGCGGTTTTCCTCGTCGTACTTTGCCGACTGGAGGGCGGCGGGATTTTGCTCCATGCAGCGGCGGGCGTCCACCTGCTGGGTCTGCATGGCGGGGGCCAGCTCCTGCCACAGGGCAAGGGCCTTTTCGGAATGCACCAGCACGATGGAGGTGCCCTTGTTGTCGCTCATGGAGGGCACCTGATCCCAAACGCCCCAGTAATCACCCAGGGTGATGTCGGCGCAGCGGGTGAGACCCTTGCAGGAGCATCGGTGGCAGGAGGGCCGCAGGCACAGATCGCCCACGAAGGCCCGGATATAGGGATCCTGCCGGTTGGAGGCCAGATAATTTCTGCCGTAGGGCCAGCGGATATCCACCGAATAGGTGCTCCAGCCGCTGTCCTTGCACCGCAGATTGACGGTGATAGGGCGGTGGCCGTCGCTGATCTGCTCGCTCTTGTAGGCCAGATAGCGCTCCCAAACAGCGGGAGAGGGCACGCCGTGGCACACCAGATCCACCAGCAGCAGGTTGGGGTCCTCTTTGCCCAGATAGGAGCGCAGACCGGCCACCTGACAGGGGGTGCCGGAAAACAGCACCTTGCGGCCCAGCGCCAGCTGCTCCTTCACCCGGCGGAAGGTGTCGCCCAGATCGCTCTGGGCGTATTTGGCGCCCCGAAAGGTGGTGAGCATCTCGGGAGTCTCCACCATGCGGTGCTCCACCTTGAAGTCGGCGTCATAGGCCGCGCCGAACACGGCGCCGCCCTGCTCCAGTGTGTGGCGGGCCAGCAGGGTGAACACGCCGCCGGAAGTGCTCAGCTCCCGGACGGAGTTATCCTTGTTCCTGGCAGCGAAAGCATCGGGGATGGGGTGGGTGTCGGGGGCGGAAAGCACCGGGCAGACTTTGGCGCACAGACCGCACTCCACGCAGCGGACGGTGTCCACCTTGGGACGGCGGAAACCCTCCGGATCCTGCACCATGGTGATGCAGTCGTGGGGACAGGCCGCGGCACAGGCGGTGCAGCCGGAGCATAAATTGGTATCGCAAAGACGGGCCATGAAATGCCCTCCGTTTCTGTGTTATTGGTTTGCCAACGAGGCGATGGCATCGGCCACCGACCAGGCCTGACGGATATAGTCGGGGAGCTTGGCGTCCAGCAGGGCGCGCAGCTCGCCCTCCCGGGCGAACAGGGCGGAAAATGCCTCGGCAAGGGCGTCCTCACGCTCCAGACCCTGCACCGGCACCACGTAGCCCTCGCTTTGGCCGAACAGGTCGGCGGCGATGCCCCGGGCCTTCACCGAATAGCCGCACACCAGCGTGGGCACGCCGGTGGAATAGGCGGCGATGGTGGAGTGGGTACGGGCGCCCGCAAAGAACCGCAGGCGGGAAATGAGAGCCTTTAGATCCTTGCAGTTGGCGTCGGGTACCAAAAACACCCGGCCGGTGGCCCTGTACTGCTCGTACAGGGCGGTGAGGGGCTGGCGGTCGTCGCCGCCCTCCCACACCACGTGGGGCACCAGCGCAACCTGCAGGTCGGTGGTGCTGAGGATGCGCTCCACCAGCGTCTGATAGTTCTTCATGGCGATGCCGCCGGACTTTTCGCTCTGCATGATGAGGGGGCTGAGGTTGATGCCCACGGCGTTTTCGGGAACCAGGCCGGCAACGGCGGGGGCGCTGCCGCAGGGCAGCAGGAAGGCGGAGTCGGGGGCGTAGATGACATTGGTCATGCCGGCCTTGCGGCAGGCGTCATAGGTGATGGCCTCCCGGGCGGTGATACGGGTGAAGCACTTGAGGTGGTCTGCGAGGCCCTTTTCCAGATCGACGGGCTCCAGCGAGGCGCCCAGCAGCAGGTAGGGCTTGCCGGTGGCGGCGATGAGGTTGTCCAGGGCGTAGTACCCCACGCCCATCTGGTAGCAGTAGTTGTCACCGCCGATGGCCACCACCAGGTCGGCATCCTTCAAAAGCTGGCGGAACTGTCCGGTGACGGGCAGCTTGGAGGCTTTGGCAGGGCCCAGCAGCCGTTTTTTGGCGTGGTAGGCCAGATTGTGCAGGGAGAACTTTCCGGGCAGGCCGCGGAGACCGGCGAGGGTCATCCCGCTGTCACGGAGATACAGCTCGTCGTCGCCCAGACGGTAAGAATACAGAGTGATGACGGCGCCGGGAAAGGCCTTGCGCAGAAGCATCTCGGCGGTGCGGGCCAGTGCCTCGCAGCCGTGGTTGCCGCTGCCGCCGTGCTGACAGAGCAGAATATTCATGGAATGACTTCCTTTCAACGGATCTTTTTCAAAAGGGAACGGGCGATGCCTTTTTCATAATCGCCCAGGATGAAGCGCCAGCAATAGGGGAGGTAGACCAGCGAAAACAGGCCGATCTTTGCAAACAACACCAGCCAGCCGCCGGCAGGCAGCAGCAGGTTGAGGGCGACGGCTGGCAGGGCCAGGGGCAGGGTGCGGAGGGTGACGGAGGCGGCCATTTTCCAGTAGGCAGGGATGTCCAGGCCGATCTTTTTCCAGTAATACCAGTTCATCATGGCGTACTGGCCGGCAAAGAGGGCCAGCGTGGTGCCGACGGCGGCGCCCACACCCTCCCAGCGCATACACAGGGGGATGGAAACGGCCACGTTGAGGATGGCCAGCACCAGATAGCTCACCGAGCGGAACCGATGGCGGTTCATGGCCTGGGTGATGGTCATGCCTACGTTCTGGGACAGAGGCACGATGCCGGGCACCATGATGATGGCGGCGATAACAAAGGCCCGGGTGACTTCCGCGGCGGAAAGGCTTCCCGCCGTCAGCAGGCCGATAAACTGCCGGCCAAAGGCCAGAAAGCCGGTGAGCACAAAGGACAGCAGCACATACTGCAGCCGGCCGATGCGCAGAAACAGGGGAGAGAACTCCCTGCCCGTGGCGCCCTCGGCGTACATCCGGGTGACCTGGGGCAGAAACACGCCGGAAATGGCGGTGGACAGCTGCTGGAAGGAGCCGTTGAACTGCACGCCTACGGTGTAGACGGTGACCGACGCCGTGCCGCACAAAGCGCCCAGCAGGAACTTGTCGGTGCTGGCGTACAGCTGGTCGATGAGGATGTTGAGAAAAATAAAGAAGGAGAAGGCGAAAATGCTCTTCAGCATGGCCGGGTCGGGGCGGCCGAAGGCCAGCCGTACCTTCATCCTGCCCACGCAGTACCAGGCCAGGAACAGCTTCACGGCCACCGACACCACGGTGGTGACCGCCGCCATGGCGAAGGACTTGTGGCCCATCAGCAGCACCAGCAGGATGCCGCCGTAGGTCAAAAGCGTGCTGACGATGTTGGCGCCTTTGGCAAAGGCGAACCGCTCGTGGGCGGTGATGAGGGAGGAAAACACGCTGAGGGGCAGGGACAGGGCCAGATTGACCACCAGCACCGACAGCACCCGGCCCAGGGTATCCAGCTCGGCGGGGGTGAACTTCTGCCCGAACAGGGCGGGCAGGAACACGCCGGCCAAAGCCAGACCGATGGCCAGAGCCACCAGACCCAGCGCCAGATACATCAAAAGGAAGGCGCCGGCGCATCGGTCGGCGGTATCCTGTTTTCCTTCGGCACGATATTTTACATAAAACCGCACCAGCGTCTGGCCGAAGCCAAGATCCAGCATGGTGAGGAAGGCGATGACCGCCGTGGCCACCGAATAAACGCCGTACTCGCTCTGGCCCAGATAGTGCAGCATGATGGGAGTATAAACGATGCCGATGCACACATTGAGCATCAGCTGCACATAGGACAGCAGGGTTCCGGCCCGTTTTTGATCTCGCATAGAGCTTCCTTTCCGTTGATCATAAAAAAGGTCACAGATATTATAATTATAGGGTATGCACAAATGCGTGTCAAGGGAAAGGGGCGGCGATGTGCAGTATTTCTGGCAAAAGAGTGCTTTGTGCTTGACAATAAACCGTTGTGCGTTATAATACAATCAATACAGCAACTGGAGAGTCTGTTGTGCAAAATGAACCAAATCCGCAAAAGAAAAGGAGATGCAACCATGAGTAAAAAGTTGATCGCCCTGATGATGGCCGCATTTATGCTGCTGTCCCTGGCCGCTGCCTGCGGCAACAAGGAGCCTGCTCCCACCACTCCCGCAGCCACTACCCCCGCCGCTACCACTCCCGCGGCCACTCAGCCCGCTGCCACCCAGCCTGCTGAGACCGCAAAGAAGATTTTCTACACCTACCTGTCTACCGAAGTGGACACTATGAACGGTATGGGCACTGTCCAGACTGCCAATGACACTCCTCTGTCCTGGTGCCATTCTTACCTGTGGCGTGCCGTTCCCAATGAGGACGGTATGGGCTACCACTACATTCCCGACCTGGCCGCCGATATGCCCAAGCAGATCGACGAGCTGACCTGGGAGTTCTCCATCCGTGAAGAGGCCAAGTGGTCCAATGGTGATCCCATCGACGCCGAAACCGTCATGTACACCTTCAAGACCATCCTGGATCCTACCATGACCAACGCCATGGCTACCTTCCTGGCTGATAACGAAATCACCATCAAGAACGCTTACGACTACATGCTGCAGGGCACCGAAGGCCATCCCGATGTGGTTGCCTGGGAAGATGTCGGTATCAAGAAGATCGACGATCGCACCGTCCAGATCACTGTCGAGACCCCCGTTACCGAGCAGGCTTTCTGCACCCACTTCATCAGCCGCGCCAACCAGCTGGTCCATCCCGAACTGTTTGAGCAGTGCCTGAGCTCTGACCGTCTGACCACCACCTACGGTTCCGATCTGGATCACTGGATCGGCGCTGGTCCCTACATCTTCGAGAAGTGGGAATATGACAACATCCATATCTACACCAAGAACGAAGATCACTGGCTGGCCGACTACTTCAACTATGACGAAGTCCAGGTCCGTATCGTTCCCGAAATGAACGCCCGCGTGCAGCTGTTCGAATCCGGTCAGCTGGACTCCTTCTCTCCCGATGCCAACACCATCGAGACCTACATCGATGACCCCCGTATGGTCGACTACCCCTCCATCATGGTCTATGACTATGATATCAACGTGAAGAACCCCGAGAACCCCCTGTCCGGCAACAACAACTTTGAAAAGGCTCTGTACCATGCTATGGATCGCGAGACCATCGCCCGCGACATCTACGGTTACATGAAGCCCACCGGTACCTACATCAACGGTATGGCCGGCGCTCTGTCCGAGAGCGGTCTGTGCTACCGTGATTCCAAGTACGGCCAGGAAGTTTGGGATATGATCGAAAGCTGGAGCGCCGAAGGCGAAGTCTGCGGCTACAACCCCGAGCTGGCTTACGATTACCTGATGAAGGCCTACGCCGATGTGGGTCTGCCCGAGGATTATGTGACCACCGTTAAGGTCATGGTTTCCGAGTCTGCCCAGACCATGCAGAAGAGCGCCGAGCTGTTCATGGAAGAATGGCCCAAGATCTTCCAGGGCAAGGTCAAGGTCGAAACCTTTATGGTCGCTTCCGGTATGTCCCTGGATATGATGGAAATGCATCCCGAGAGCTGGGACATCGTTGAGATGGACTGGGGCCGCAGCCTGTCCCGTACCCTGCCCTATCAGGTGTACTACTACCACACCAAGGATTACACCGCCCGTCCCACCTACACCTACACCGATCGTTTCGAGGAGCAGTTCGCTGCCTGTGAAGCTGTGAAGAGCGGCGATTACGAGACCATCCTCCAGGAGAGCCAGAAGCTGGAGATCATCGCTCTGGAAGACGTCATCACCATCCCCGTGGTCCAGGGCGTCAACTACGAGCTGTTTGCCGACCGTCTGCAGCTGCCCATGAAGCAGTATGTTCCCGGCTTCGGTTGGGGCTCCATGTTCGGCGACATCGTCGAGTAATTTCCCTGCTTAAACGTAAAGACCCTGCCTTCGGGCAGGGTCTTTTTTCGTCCGTGGGGTTGACAAACGGGCAGAACGGTGCTATAGTCTGTATATCGGAAGCCGATATAACGGCAAAGGATATAACGACGACCGAGTGAAAGGAGGGCGCTTATGCCCAATCCCGCACTGACCGAAGGGGTTTATTATATTTTGTTATCCCTGCTGCAGCCGCTCCACGGTTACGGCATCATTCAAAACGTGGATGGGTTGTCCGGCGGCCGGGTGCGGCTGGCGGCGGGTACCCTGTACGGCGCTATCAACACGCTGCTGGAAAAAGGCTGGATCATCGCCCTGGAAGGGGAGGCCGACAGTCGCAAGAAAGAATATGTCATCACCGATCTTGGCCGTGAAATGCTGACGAACGAACTGCGGCGGCTGGAGGAACTGGTGAGCAACGGCAAGCACCTGATGGGAGGGATTGAACGATGAGAAAGACGATCCGCAAATGGTTTTGGGTCTGGGACTTTGACAAGGAAGAACAGTGGCTCAACGACATGGCCGCCCAGGGTCTGGCGCTGGTGGATGTGGGTTTTGCCCGCTATGTGTTTGAGGAATGTGAACCCGACGCCTATCAGGTGCGGCTGGAACTGCTGGAAAATGTGCCCTCCCACGCCGAAAGTCAGCAGTACATCGCCTTCGTCGAGGAGACGGGCGCGGAGCAGGTGGGTCGGTTCTGCCGCTGGGTCTATTTCCGCAAAAAGACCGCCGACGGCCCCTTTGATCTGTATTCCGACCTGGCCTCCCGCATCAGGCACCTCCGGCGCATCGTGACGCTGATCCTGCCCATCAGCGCGGTCAATCTGTTCATCGGCATTATCAATGTGGTCAACGCCGCCTCCACCGGCATCTGGGTGGCCAAGGTGGGATACCTCAACCTGGTGATCGGCATCCTCGGCTGCGCCGCTGCCCGGAAACTGATGAAAAAGCGCAAGTGTCTGGAGGACGAGTCGCAGATCTTCGAATAAAACAAAAAAGCACCCCGTTTGGGGTGCTTTTCGTTTTGGTTGATTTACTGGATCTTGGCCAGGATCATCTTGGCGCAGTCGATCTGGTTGGGACTGTTGCCATTCTCGTCCTTGACACGCCAGATATCGGGAGTGATCTCGTCGGCGACGTAGATCTTGCCGCTCTCGTCGTAACCGACCTCGATCTTGAAGTCGATCAGCTGTAGGTTCATGCCGGCCAGTTCCTTCTTCAGGACTTCGCCGACCTTCACCAGGATCTCCAGAGCCTGGTCAAACTGGCCTTCCTTCAGCATGCCCTTCATGATGCACAGACGCTCGGTGATCAGGGGATCGCCCTGGGCGTCGCTCTTCAGGGTGACTTCGCAGTAGGGGGGCTCAAAGGGGATGCCCTGCTCCAGGTCAAAACGACGGCACATAGAGCCGGCGGTGAAGTAGCGCAGAACGAACTCCAGCTTGGGAACGGTCAGATTGCGGACCTTCATCAGGCCCTGGTCCAGATCGGAGCCCAGGTAATGGGTGGGGATGCCGTTCTTTTCCATCAGCTCGAAGAAGTACTTGGAAACGGCCAGGCCAACCTTGCCCTTGCCTTCCACGCTGCCGCCGACGGAGTTGGAGCCGGGATCGAAGACGCCGTTTTCACCGGTAGCGCTGTCCTTGAAGAACAGATGCACCACGTTGGTGGCTTCGTCCAGCATAACGTTCTTGGTCTTGCCCTCGTAAAGTGTTTTCATGTTGAAGATCCCCTTTCAGGTAGTATCGAAAAATCAGAAAACGTTGGTATTTTTAACGGAAATATTATAGCAAACTCAAAAAAAGATGGCAACAGGTTGAAACCAAAAAATGAAATTTCGTCAGAAAAAACAGGCAAAACGTTGCGGAAGTGGCCCATTCGTGGTAAAATGTTGTGGAATTTCACAAAGAAATGAGGAGGAATAACCATGTGGGAAGCCGCTCTGGCTGCGGCTGCCGCTTTTGTGGCCACCAATCTTGACGATCTGCTGGTGCTGATGCTGCTGTTCGGGCAGGCGCAAGGCGCGCGTGAGGGGCGGAAGATCTGCCTGGGACAGCTGCTGGGCATCGGTTTTCTCACGGCGGTGAGCATCCTCGGCGCGCTGGGTCTGGGGATGGTTGCCGACCGGCACCTGCGGCTGCTGGGCCTTGTGCCTGTTTTCCTTGGCCTGCGGGCCCTTTGGCACCGGGAGGACGGGGAAGAGGCTCCCTCCGCGGTGGGGGTGCTGTCTACCGCCATGCTGACGGTGGCCAACGGCGGCGACAATCTTGGTGTTTATATCCCGCTGTTCGCCGGGTTCTCTTTGGGGCGGCTGGCGGTGTGCGCAGGGGTGTTCGCTGTGATGACCCTGCTTTGGTGCCTGCTGGGCAGCCGTCTGGCGGCGCTGCCCCGGGTGAAGGCCGCCATCCTGCGGTACAAGGATATGCTGGTGCCCGCGGTGCTCATCCTGCTGGGCGTGACCATCCTGTTTTAACTGTACGTTTTATCGCCCTTGATACGTGCTATGCTGATACCGTAAACCAAAGGAGGTATCGCATATGTACCAAGTAAAATATGTGTTCGGACATTATAATGTATACGCCCCCTCGGGAAGATTTTTGTTTTCGGCCGATACCGAAAGCGAAGCCTGGGACGAGCTGGAGGCCCTTTCGGAATAAGGAGTTGACAGCGGCAGGGGAGGCTGTGCTATAATCTTCCCCGTATCGATCCAGGAAAGGACTTGTTATTTTGCAATTGGAAGGAAAGAGCCTGCGCTCTGATTTCATTCGTTTCCTCACCGCCTCGGCGGCGTCGCTGATGGTGTTTTCCCTGTATTCCATGGTGGACGGTCTGCTGGTGTCTCTGGGCGTCAACGAGTACGCCATGAGCGCCGTCAATCTGGCCATCCCCTATACCAACGCGCTGTTTTCTCTGGCGGTCATGTTCGCTGTAGGCTCCTCCACCATCATCGCCATCCATTTGGCCCAGGGCCGCAAGGATGAGGCCGACAGCCTGTTCTCCCAGAACTTTTTCCTGCTTTTGGGCGTGGGCATCGTGATCTCCGCGGTGGTGCTGCTCTTCCGGGAATCTTTTGCCAAATTGCTGGGCGCCGATGAAGTGACCATGGAGTACGTCAAGCAGTATCTGCTGGGTCTGGCACCCTTCAGCGCCTGCTTCATCATCTCCTATAATCTGGAGGTCCTCATCAAGACCGACGGCTTCCCCAAACTGGCGGTAATCACCGTCACCACCGGTGCCGTGGCCAACCTGATTCTGGACTATATCGCCATCTTTTTGCTGGATTGGGGCGTGTTCGGCGCCGCGGTGGCCACCGGCACTTCCCAGATGCTGACCTGTGTGCTGTATCTTGCTCACTTTTTCAGCTCCAAATGCACCTTCCGGCTGCGGAAGTTCAAGCTGGATCTCCGCATCCTCAAGCGGCTGATCCCCATCGGCCTGTCGGACGGCGTCACCGAGCTGTGCAACGGCCTGATGATCCTGATCTTTAACCGCACGGTGCAGAAATATCTGGGCGCCGACGGCCTGGTCACCTATACTGTCATCGCTTATATGAACACCATCGTCATCAATTTGATGATGGGCATCTCCCAGGGTATGCAGCCGCTGGTGAGCTACCGCTACGGCAAATGTGACGGCGGTTCCTGCAAAAAGCTGCTGGGCTACGGCTTGAAGACCGCCCTGCTGTTTGGCGGCGTGTGCCTGGTGGGCCTGTATCTGTTCGCGCCCCAGGTGGTGAGCGCCTACCTCAGCGAAGCGTCGCCCACGCTGGTGGCCGACAGCGTGGTGGCCTTCCGCCAGTACAGCTTTTCCTGGCTGCTGGTGGGCTTCAACGTGGCCATCGGCGGCTTCCTCACCGCGGTGGAGCGGCCCATGCCCGCCATCGCCATTTCCACCGGCCGGGGACTCATCGTCCAGTCGGTGGTGCTGGTGGCGCTGGCTGCCGTTACCCGGGGCGCCGGCCTGTGGTTCGCGCCGGTGCTGGCGGAGATCCTGGTGCTGGCCATGGCGGTCGTGTTCCTCAAACGCAACTTAAAACAGATGCATATGCTGTGAGAAAAAAGCGGTCGAAAGACCGCTTTTTGTTTTAGGAAAATTCATTTTACTTTCGTGCAAAAATACAGTATAATAGCAGTAAATCGTGATGTTTTTAACACTTTTTTCAATCATAAAGGAGGAACACGTATGGTATCCGAAGCCATGCTGCAAAAGCTGGACGCCTGGTGGCGCGCTTCCAATTTCCTGACCGCCGGTCAGCTGTACCTGCTGGACAATCCCCTGCTGAAGCAGCCCCTGAAACCCGAACACGTCAAGAAAAAGATCGTTGGTCACTGGGGCACCTGTCCCGGCCAGAACTTCATCTATACTCACCTGAACCGCATCATCAACCAGTACGATCTCAATATGATCTATCTGTCCGGCCCCGGCCACGGCGGCAACGCCATGGTGGCCCAGGACTGGCTGGACGGTTCCTACAGCGAGGTCTATCCCAACATCAGCATGGATGAGGAAGGCATGAAGAAGCTGTTCAAGCAGTTCTCCTTCCCCGGCGGCATCTCCAGCCACGTGGCTCCCGAGGTCCCCGGTTCCATCAACGAGGGCGGCGAGCTGGGCTACAGCCTGTCCCACGCCTTCGGCGCCGTGTTTGACAACCCCGATCTGATCGCCGCCTGCGTGGTGGGCGACGGCGAGGCCGAGACCGGCCCGCTGGCCACCGCCTGGCACTCCAACAAGTTCCTGAGCGCCAAGATGGACGGCGCCGTGCTGCCCATCCTGCACCTCAACGGCTATAAGATCGCCAACCCCACTCTCATGGCCCGTATCCCCAAGGACGAACTGCAGAAGTTCTTCGAGGGCTGCGGCTGGAAGCCCTACTTCGTGGAGACCGACGGCTCGGACAATATGAAGGCCCACAAGGATATGGCCGACGCCCTGGACAAGTGCGTCCGGGACATCCGCGCCGCCCAGAAGAAGGCCCGTGAGCAGGGCGAGACCAAGCGTCCCAAGTGGCCCATGATCATCCTGCGCTCTCCCAAGGGCTGGACCGGCATCAAGGAGGCCGACGGCAAGACCATCGAGAACACCTTCCGTGCCCATCAGGTGCCCGTGGATATGTCCAAGCCCGACCATCTGCAGAAGGTGGAGGAGTGGCTGCGCTCCTACAACTTTGAGGAGCTGTTTGACGAGGACGGCGCCCCCTGCAAGATGCTGCGGGACATGGCCCCCAAGGGCGACCGCCGCATGGGCGCCAACCCCCACGCCAACGGCGGCAAGCTGCTGCGGGATCTGCGCCTGCCCGATTTCCGCAAGTACGCCGTGGACATCCCCGTTCCCGGCAGCGTGGAGGCCCAGGACATGACCGAACTGGGCGGCTACGTCCGTGACGTGCTGCGTCTCAACGCCGACGCCAGGAACTTCCGTGTTTTCGGCCCCGACGAGACCAAGTCCAACCGCCTGAACCGTGCCTTTGAGGCCACCAAGCGCAACTGGAACGCCGAAATGGTGGAGGGCGACGAGGATCTGGATGTGGAAGGCCGCATCATGGACGGTATGCTGTCCGAGCATATGTGCCAGGGCTGGCTGGAGGGCTATCTGCTCACCGGCCGTCACGGCTTCTTCAACAGCTACGAGGCCTTTATCCGCATCGTGGACTCCATGGCCTCCCAGCACGCCAAGTGGCTGAAGATCACCCGTGATCTGCACTGGCGTGAGGAGATCGCCTCTCTCAACTATGTCCTGTCCTCCAACGTCTGGCAGCAGGACCACAACGGCTACACCCACCAGGACCCCGGCTTCCTGGATCATCTGGCCAACAAGAAGGCCGACGTGGTGCGCCTGTATCTGCCCCCCGATGCCAACTGCCTGCTGTCCTGCTTTGACCACTGCGTCCGCAGCAAGAACTATATCAACGTGCTGGTGGCGTCCAAGCATCCCCGTCCCCAGTGGCTGACCATGGAGCAGGCCGTCAAGCACTGCACCCAGGGCATCGGCATCTGGCAGTGGGCCTCCAGCGACGAGGGCCAGGAACCCGACGTGGTCATGGGCTGCTGCGGCGACGCCCCCACGCTGGAAGTGCTGGCCGCCGTCACCATCCTGAAGGAGCATCTGCCCGAGCTGAAGATCCGCGTGGTCAACGTGGTGGATCTGATGAAGCTGCAGTCCGAGCACGATCATCCCCACGGCCTCAGCGATGTGGATTACGACAGCCTGTTCACCAAGGACAAGCCTATCGTCTTTGCCTTCCACGGCTATCCCAAGCTGATCCACGAGCTGACCTCTCACCGGTCCAACAAGAACCTCCATGTCCGCGGCTATATGGAGGAGGGCACCATCACCACGCCCTTTGATATGCGCGTGCAGAACCACATCGACCGCTTCCATCTGGTGATGGACGTGATCAAGCACCTGCCCCAGCTGGGCAACCGCGGTTCCTATCTGCTGCAGCAGATGCGGGACAAGCTCATTGAGCACAAGCAGTATATCGCCGAATACGGTCAGGATCTGCCCGAGATCCGTGACTGGAAGTGGCAGAAGTAACGCAAACCAAAAGCGCCCCGAACGGGGCGCTTTTTCTTGCTTTTTCGGTCAAATATGGTACTATAAATATATAAAAGGGGAGGCGGTCTCATGCTGTTTGTTGCCAACATCGGAAATACTGTCATCAACATCGGTGTGTTTCAAAAGGACACGCTGGTGTGCACCGCGCGTTTGTCTTCGGCCAGCGGCCGCAGCAGCGATGAGTACGCCGTCACGCTGAACGCCATTCTGGCCATGAACGGCGTGGATGCCAGGGAGATCGGCGGCGCGGTGATCGCCTCGGTGGTCAAGCCCATGAGTCCGGTGATCGGCGGCGCGGTGGAAAAACTGTTCGGCATCAAACCGCTGTTTATGGGCCCCGGCGTGCGCACCGGTCTGGATATCAAGATCGAGCGGCCCGCCGAGCTGGGCGCCGATATCGCCGCCGCCTGTGTGGGCGCGCTGGCGCTGATGAAGCCGCCCTTCGTGGTGGTGGGCTTCGGTGACGCCACCACCCTGACCCTCATTGACCGCAATTCCCGCCTGTGCGGCGTGATGATCTGTCCCGGTGCCTTTGCGGGCATCCACGGTCTGTCCCGGCTGGCTGCCGAGCTGCCGGTGATCTCGCTGGAGCCGCCCAAGGCGCTGCTGGGCAAAAACACCGTGGACTCCATGAACAACGGCGCGGTGTACGGCACCGCCGCTATGGTGGAGGGCTTGGTGGACCGTCTGCGGGAGAGCATCGGCGAAGAACGCCTGCCGGTGATCGCCAGCGGCACCTATTGCGACATTATCCTGCCCTACTGCCGCATGGAAGCCCGCAAGGAGCCCCAGCTGGTGCTGCAGGGCCTGAAAAAGGTCTGTGAGCTGAACAGCAAACGATAAGAAAATGCCCCGACGGGTCACCGTCGGGGCGTTGTTTATTTCTTTCCCAAATTGCCGCTGGCGCCGGCCGCCGTGATCACGGCCTCCATCACCGCGCCGCGGAAGGCGTGGTTTTCCAGCACACGGACACCCTGGATGGTGCTGCCGCCGGGAGAGCACACCTTGTCCTTGAGGGCGCCGGGGTGTTCGCCGGTCTCCAGCGCCAGCCGTGCCGCGCCGGCAACCGCCGCGGCGGCGTATTTCAGCGCCTTGGCACGGGGGATGCCGCAGGCCACCGCGCCGTCGGCCATGGCCTCCATATACAGGTCGGTAAAGGCGGGGCTGCAGCCGCACAGGGCCGAGCCGGCATCCATCAGATGCTCGGGCAGGGGATCCACGATGCCGGCAGGGGAGAGGGCCTCCACCAGCGCCTGTTCCTCCTCACCGGTCAGAAGCTCGTTTTTGCAGTACATGATGACACCGCAGCCCAGAGCCACCGGCGTGTTGGGCATGATGCGCATGACGGGAAGGCCGCCGCCGGCCATTTCCTCGATCTGTGCCGCCGTGAGGCCTGCGGCCATGCTCACCAGCACGGGGCGATTTTCCTGCAGCTGGGGCCGCAGACCCTCCAGCAGAGTGCCCATGTCCTGGGGTTTGACGCCCAAAAACAGATAACGGCAGGAAGCCGCGGCGGTTTTGGCGTCGGTGACGGCGCACTCCAGCCGGCAGGCCAGGGCCTCTACCTTTTCGGGCGTGCGGCCGCAAAGGGTCATCCGCTGACCGCCCACACGCTTGTGTACGGCGGTGGCCACCGCCGAGCCCATATTTCCTACACCGATAAATCCAAACATCGCGCATCCCTCCGGAAGGTTTTTCTATATTATAGCAAGAAACTCTACGGCCGACAAGTGTCTTGCATTTTGCGGATAAATGGAGTAAAATGCGGCATATATTATGTTTATATATTAAGGAGCAGTTATGATCGATTTTTCCGGTATGGTGCTGTATCTGGCCGTGTCGGCTTTTACGCCCGGCCCCAATAACCTGATGTGTATGTATCTGGGCGCCACCTATGGCCTCAAGGGCAGCCGCAAGTTCATCACCGCCAGCATGGCGTCGGTGTTCGTAAAGGCGCTTTTGTGCGGTCTGCTGAACGTGGCGCTGGCTTCCGTGATCCCCACGGTGGTGCCGGTGCTCAAGTGGGTGGGCGCCGCCTATATGCTGTATCTGGCCTGGACCATGCTGAAGGGCGGTCTGAAAAAGGAAGCGGTGGCGGAAAAACGGGGCGAGTCCACCTATTCCGCCGGCATCCTGCTGCAGCTGCTCAATATGAAAAGCTGGATCTCGGCCATCAGCGTGTTTTCCGTTTACGTGGTGCCCTATACCACCGCGCTGTGGGCGGTGCTGACGGGCGCTTCCGTCATGCTGGGCCTTTTGATCGTGGCGTCCCTCTGCTGGTGCCTGTTCGGCCGTGCCATCAAAGATCTGTACGAGAAGTACCGGCTGCCCATCAGCGTGCTGATGGCCCTTTCGCTGGTCTATTGCGCCGTGACCGCCGTTCTGTAAAAATTACCATCAATAAAAACGCCGGCGGGATGCAAACTATGGTCGTAATCTGAACGAAAAGGAGATAACGACTATGTCCAGTAATAACGGTTATGTGAACCCCAACGCCAAGGAAGCCATGAAGCAGTTCAAGATGGAGACCGCCCGCGAGGTCGGTGTCGATCTGAAGGAAGGCTACAACGGCGACCTGACCTCCAAGCAGGCCGGCAGCATCGGCGGCGAGATGGTCCGCAAGATGATCAAGAAGTACGAAGAGACCATGTAACCTCTGCGCAAACGCAGAAAAGACGCGCGCCGATAAAGGCGCGCGTTTTTTGTCGAATAGGGCACTGGCAATTTAGATAAAATTTAAGCCCGATAACTGGTGAAAATAACGATAACCTTCGGCGGGGTCACGGCGTGGGCAAAAATGTGGACGCAAAGCCCAAAAGGTATCTCTCCATAGGGGAAAAAGGGGCGAAAAACTTTTTTTAATTTTTTTGAAAAAAGTCGTTGACAAATGGGGAATGCTGTGGTAGTATAAATCTTGCCCGCTGATGAGGCGAGCACGAAACAAACGAATGGCCGAGTAGTTCAGTTGGTTAGAACGCTAGCCTGTCACGCTAGAGGTCGAGGGTTCGAGCCCCTTCTCGGTCGCCATTCGCTGCTATAGCTCAGATGGTAGAGCGCGTCATTGGTAATGACGAGGTCAGCAGTTCAAATCTGCTTAGCAGCTCCAGAAGCCACGCCGAAAGGCGTGGCTTTTTTTCGTTTTCCGGCGGCAGGGAAGGGTAAGGGAAGATTTTACAGCACTGCGAAAAATCGGAAAATGTCCAAAAATCACGGAACGGAAAATACTGGCCGGATGGGAAAAACTGGAAAACCTGTCGGGCGATTGTTCGCCGACGCGTATTGACATTTTTCCCGGGGTGCGGTATAATCGAGTGCATCATGGGTCAGTTCGCCCCTGCGCTTTTTTATGCTTATGGGGAGCATAGAAAAACGCAGAACGGCTGCCTGTGCGGATGCTGCAGTACAGTGTCCTGTTTTTGATTTGTTTTTAATATTTTTTGAAAAGGAGATGCCCCAATGAGCAAGAAACTCATCGCTCTGCTGATGGCTGCCATGATGCTGCTGTCCGTCGCTGCCGCTTGCGGCAAGACCGAGACTCCCGGCACCGAAGCCACCCAGCCCGGCGAGAACACCCCCGCTAACGACTCCACCGCTGATGCCGGCAAGGTCTACAAGACCTACCTGACTTCCGAGGTTGCTTCTCTGAACTTCCTGGATAACGTCGACGGCAACTCCAGCACCCCCTCTTCCTACGCCATGTCTCAGATGTGGAAGATGTACCCCAACGAGGATGGTACCAACTACATCTGGATCGATGACCTGGCTGTCGGCGATCCCATCCAGGTCGACGACTACAACTGGCAGATCAAGCTGCGTGAAGGCGCTACCTGGCAGAACGGCGACCCCATTAATGCCGACACCTGGATGTTTACCTTCCAGCAGCAGCTGAATCCCAAGCTGCAGATGCGTATGGCCACCTTCCTGTACGATAACTCCGTCACCATCGTGAACGCTGAGAACTATCTGATGCAGGGTTCTGAGGGCTATCCCGCTACCGTTGCCTGGGAAGAAGTCGGTCTGAAGAAGGTTGACGAGTACACCATCCAGATCACCACCGAGGATGTGCACACCGATCCCGTCACCATCAAGAAGCACTTCGACAACCGTAACAACGTGCCCGTCCATCAGGGCATGTGGGAGCAGTGCATGAGCGCTGACGGTCTGACCACCTCCTACGGTTCCGACCTGGATCACTTTGTCGGCTGCGGCCCCTACGTCTTCTCCACTTGGGAGTATGACTCCATCCAGATCTACACCAAGAACGAAGAGCACTGGAACGCCGACAAGTACAACTTCGACACCGTCGAAGTCCGTATCGTCCCCGAGATGAACGCTCGCGTTGAGCTGTTCGAGAAGGGTGATATCTTCTCCCTGTCTCCCGACGCCAACACCATCGAGTCCTACATCGATGACCCCCGTATGACCTCTTACGGTTCTACCTCTGTCACTCACATTGACATCAACTGCAAGAACCCCAACAACCCCATCTCCGGTTCTGTCAACTACCGTAAGGCCATCTACCACGCCATCGACCGTGAGCTGGCTGCTGCCTCTATCTTCGGTCACATGGAGCCCACCGGTGTTTACGTCAACACCCAGGCTGGTATGCTGTCTGAGTCCGCTCTGACCTACCGTGATTCCGAGTACGGCAACGCCGTCGAGGCCATGGTTGAGTCCTGGGGTCCCTACGGCTACAACCCCGAGATGGCTCTGGATTACCTGAACAAGGCTCTGGCTGAGTGCAACGTTTCCGATTCTCAGCTGCCCATCACCGTTAAGTACTGCATCGACGAGGGCGACACCGAGTGGAAGGCCCTGGGCGAGTACCTGATGGAGCAGTGGCCCACCATCTTCGAGGGCAAGATGAACCTGGAGATCGTTCCCTACGCCGGTATGTCCGCTACCGACTTCAAGCTGACCGGCGATGACAAGTGGGACCTGTCCCCCAACGATTGGGCTCGTTCCATGTCCCGTACCTATCCTCATACCTGCTTCTACTACTATCTGGAGTCCTACTCCGGCCGTCCCAACAACTACATTGTTGCTGAGTTCGACGCCCAGTTCCAGGTTTGCGAAGACGCCAAGCTGGGCGACTACGACAACCTGCTGAAGGAGACCCAGAAGCTGGAAGAGCTGTATCTGGAGTACGTCATCCACGTCCCCATGTGCCAGTCTGTCAACTACGAGCTGTTTGCCGATCAGATCGTCCTGCCCGTTAAGACTTACATCCCCGGCTTCGGTTGGGGCGGCATCTACGGTGACCTGGCTGAGTAATCTCTTTCCACCGTCTGATTTCAACGCTTAATCTCTGAAGGGAGCAGTGTTGCCGTGAATTTACGGCAACACTTGCTCCAGTTATAAAACGAGTTTACGCTCGAATGTTGTAAACCGATCCTTGTTTTTCATAAGGAAAAGGAGAATGTAATGAAATACGTACTTGAGCGAATCGGCGCGATGCTGCTGACCCTGTTCATGGTCATGACGCTGTCCTTCATGGTCATTCGACTGATGCCGATGAGCCTTTTTGAGAACCCTGAGGTCCCGAAGGAGATCCAGGAAAAACTGGAGGATAAGTTCCATCTGAACGATCCTCTGCCCGTCCAGTACTTCTACTTCATGGAAGGTATCGTTACCGGTCTGGATTTCGGTATCTCCGTCAAGCTGCGCCCCGGCCTGGATGTTTGGGGCATCATCGTCAGCCGTCTGCCCCCGACGATGCTGATCAACTTTATCTCGCTGTTCATCTCGATCCCTCTGGGTCTGATGTTCGGTATTATCGCCGCTCTGAAGCGTAATACCTGGGTGGACAGCCTGATCTCTGTTTTCGTTATTCTGTTTATTTCCGTTCCCTCTTTCGTTTTCGCATCTCTGCTGCAGTACGTCCTGACCTTTATCTTCCCCATCTTCCCCACGCTGTACGACTCTACTGCAACCACGCTGAGCGCCATGATGTGGTCTCTGACTCTGCCCATTATCGCTCTGTCTCTGAGCCCCATCGCTACCCTGACCCGTTATCTGCGCGGTGAGCTGATCGAAAACATTTCTTCCGACTACATCCTGCTGGCCCGCACGAAGGGTCTGAGCCGTCCTCAGGCTATTGTGCGTCACGCCTTCCGTAACTCTATGATGCCCATTACCAGCACTCTGGTCTCTCTGATCACCGGTATCATGGGCGGCTCTCTGGTCGTTGAGAGCATGTTCGCTATTCCCGGTACCGGCGGTATGCTGGTTAAGTCTATTTTCGCGGGCGACCACTTCCTGACCGTTGCGATCCTGATCTTCTACTCTGCGATCTCTCTGGTCACCATCCTGGTCGTTGACTTGTCTTACAGTCTGATTGATCCCCGCGTGCGTGTCGGAGGTGGCAAATAATGATTATCGACAGAAACAATCTGCCCGAAGAACTGCTGAATCTGCCCGATTCCGCATTCGAATCTCTGCACCAGGAAGACATCAAGGACGAAAAGTTCCAGACGAAGCCCGTCGGCTTCTTCAAGGATGCTATGATCCGTCTGAGCCACAGCAAGGTTTCCATGCTGTCCGTCGCTCTGATCGTTCTGATCATCATTCTGGCTATCATCGTTCCCAATGTCACTGGTTACACCTATGTTGAGCAGAACATTGAGCTGAAGAACCTGCCCCCCAAGATCCCCTTCCTGTGCGAGATGGGTATCGCCGACGGCGGCCGTGTTCTGGAGAAGCGTAAGGTTGAGGCCCTGTCCGATACCAGCCGTTATCCCGAAGGCTCCATCATCCGTATCGTCAAGGAGTACGAGCTGAAGGGCGTTCCCATGTGCGACGTCGAGGTCGACGCTTACGTCTACCAGGGCGCTCCCGACGATCAGTATCACTGGTTCGGTACCGACTACCTGGGCCGTGACCTGATGACCCGTCTGTTCCAGGGTACCCGTATCTCCCTGCTGATCGCTTTCTTCTCCGTTATCACCAACTGCATCATCGGTGTTGTTTACGGTGCTATCGCCGGTTACTACGGCGGCAAGGTGGACATGATCATGACCCACTTTGCGGAGATCCTGGACGGTATGCCCTACGTGGTCGTTGCCATTCTGTTCATGATTCTGTTCGGTTCCGGTATGATCTCCATCGTTCTGGCACTGACGATCACCGGCTGGATCGGCACTTCCCGTATGATCCGTGCTCAGTTCTACCGTTATAAGGGCCGTGAGTACGTTCTGGCTGCCCGTACCCTGGGTGTGCCCGACTCCACTCTGATCTTCCGTCATATCCTGCCCAACTGCGTTGGCCCCCTGATCACTCGTACCATGATCGCCATCCCCGGCGCTATCTTCTCCGAGTCCTTCCTGGCCTTCCTGGGTCTGGGTATCAAGGCCCCCAACCCCTCCATCGGCGTTCTGCTGTCCAACGGTCAGGACGTTCTGCTGCAGTATCCCTACCAGGTGCTGTTCCCCGCAGTTCTGATCTCTGTTCTGATGATCGCCTTCAACCTGTTCTCTAACGGTCTGCGTGACGCGCTCGACCCCACCAAACGCGGAGAGGAGTAATCAACTATGGCTGCTGAAAACATGAATCGCGAAGTTGTTTTGTCGGTCAAGGACCTGAAGGTCAACTTCCGTGCTTACGGCGGTCTGGTTCAGGCCGTTCGCGGTATCAGCTTTGATCTGTACCGTGGCGAGACCCTGGCCATCGTCGGCGAGTCCGGCTCCGGCAAATCCGTTAGTATCAAGGCCATCCTGGGCATTCTGGCCAACAACGCCATTATTGCCGATGGTTCCATTATGTATGACGGCATGGACCTGACCAAGGTCAAGGAAGATACCTTCCACGAGATCCGTGGTAACCGTATCGGTCTGATCTTCCAGGATCCCCTGTCCGCTCTGAACCCCATCATGAAGATCGGTAATCAGATCACCGAGTCTCTGCGTCTGAACCGGAAGATGAAGAAGGACGAGGCCAAGAAGGTCGCTCTGGAACTGATGAAGTCCGTCGGTATCCCCGAGCCCGAGAAGCGCTTCGAACAGTATCCCTTCCAGTTCTCCGGCGGTATGCGTCAGCGTATCGTTATCGCCATCGCTCTGGCCGGCGACCCCGAGATCCTGATCTGCGACGAGCCCACCACCGCTCTGGACGTTACCGTTCAGGCCAAGATCCTGGAGCTGATCAACCAGATCAAGAAGGAGCGCAACCTGTCCGTTATCTTCATCACCCATGACCTGGGCGTCGTCGCCAACATGGCCGACCGCGTCAACGTCATGTACGCCGGTAAGGTCGTGGAGACCGGTACCGCCGAAGAGATCTTCTTCGAGCCTGCCCATCCCTACACCTGGGCTCTGCTGTCCTCCATGCCCGACCTGCACACCAAGGATCGTCTGGATGCCATCCCCGGCACTCCTCCCAACATGATTTATCCTCCCAAGGGCGATGCCTTCGCTGCGCGTAACGCTTACGCCATGAAGATCGACTATGAGATGGATCCCCCCATGTTCAAGATCACTGACACCCATGCTGCCGCCACCTGGCTGCTGCATCCCAAGGCTGCTGCCAACGGCATCGAGATGCCTGCCGGTCTGAAGGCCCGTATCGAGCGTATGAAAAGGAGTGGAGCATTAAATGGCTGATTCTCAGTATATTCTGGAAGTAAATAACCTCTGCCAGCACTTCACCTCCGGCCGCGGCAAGAAGAAGCTGACTGTCAAGGCTGTTGACGACGTCACCTTTGGTGTCCGCCCTGCCGAGACCTTTGGTCTGGTTGGTGAGTCCGGCTGCGGTAAGACCACTACCGGTCGTACCATTATCCGTCTGTATAACCCCACCGGCGGCGAGGTCCTGTTCAATGGCCGCGATATCGCCGGCAAGATGAATCCCGATCTGCGCAAGTATCTGACCGATAACATTGCCATGATCTTCCAGGATCCCATCGAGTCCCTGAACCCCAAGATGACCATCGAAGAGATCATCGGCGAAGGTCTGAAGGTTCGCGGCATGAAGGATCAGGCCGAGATCCGCAAGATGGTCGTTGACATGCTGCGCAAGGTCGGTCTGGTGGAAGAGCATGCCACCCGTTACCCCCACGAGTTCTCCGGCGGTCAGCGTCAGCGTATCGGTATTGCCCGTGCAATTATCGTTAAGCCCAAGATGATCATCGCCGACGAGCCCGTCTCCGCTCTGGACGTTTCCGTCCAGGCCCAGGTCATCAATCTGCTGAACGACCTGAAGGAAGAAATGGGTCTGACCATTCTGTTCGTCGCCCATAACCTGTCTGTCGTTAAGTACTTCTCTGACCGCATCGGTGTTATGTACTTCGGTCACCTGGTAGAGGTCGCCAACGGCGAAGACCTGTACAAGAACCCCCTGCATCCCTACACCAGAGCTCTGCTGTCTGCTATCCCCGAGCCCAACCCCATCACCGAGCGCACCCGTGTCCGTATCGACTACGTGCCCTCTCGTGACCACGACTACAGCAACGAGCAGCCCTCCATGGTGGAAGTGGAACCCGAGCACTTTGTCTACTGCTCTCCCTCTGAGCTGGCAAAGTATCGTGAGCAGATCGCTGCCAATGCTTGATCTGCTTCTCCAAAACGGCTTAATCTGTGATGGAACCGGAACGTCGCCCTTCGTGGGCGACGTTTCCATTAGGGACGGAAAAATCGTGGAGATCGCCCCCCACATCACCGAAGAAGCCCGTGAGACCGTCGATGTGTCCGGCCTGGTGATCGCGCCGGCCTTCATCGATATGCACTCCCACTCCGACGCCTGGTTTATGGAGGACGATCGGTGCCAGGCCAAGCTCTACCAGGGCGTGGCAACCGAAGTGGTGGGTCAGTGCGGTTCTTCTCCCTTCCCCCGAAGCGTCAGCCAGGCATCCCGCATCCGACGGGAAGCCGAGGCCGGCAAGCTGTCCGCCATGGGCGCTTACCAGGCCGGCACCTTCGCCAAGCTGCTCCGCCTGAAGGGCGACCGGAAGATGTCCACCAACCTGGTGCAGTTCATCGGCCATAACGCCGTCCGCAACGGCGTGGTGGGTCCGCTGGCCCGTCCCGCGTGGGATGACGAGATCAAGATCTCCCGTTTCCTGCTGGGCCAGGCCATCGAGCAGGGCGTCTGGGGTATGTCCCTGGGCCTGGGCTATGTGCCCGGTCTGTTCGCCGATAAGGCCGAACTGGCCTCGCTGATGGAAATGTGCTACATCGACGACATCATGGTGTCGGTGCATATGCGCAACGAGTGCGAGCGGGTGTTTGAGTCGCTGGAAGAGATGATCGACCTGGCCAAACTGACCAAGGTTCGCCTGCACATCTCTCATTTGAAGCTGGGCGCCAAGGAAGTGTGGGGTAAAGCGGAAGAGCTTTATAACCGCATCCGACAGGCCAATGCCGAGGGTGCCCGCATCACCGCGGACCTGTATCCCTACAACGCCTGCTCCACCGGCCTGTCCAGCCGTCTGCCCGATTGGGCACTGGACGGCGGCGGCGCCCGCTGCGCAAAGCGGCTGGAGCGCGAGCCGGAGTTCCGTGCGCAGGTGCTGGAGTATCTGCGTCCCCGTTACCCCGAAAAGGAGGACGGCGACCGCCTGTATATCGTCGGCACCGGCGGCAGATGCCCCGACATCGACGGCAAGACGGTGGGTCAGCTCAGCGAGGAGTGGAACCTGCCCGTTCCCGAAGCCATCGTGGAGACCCTGATCCGTACCGGCTGCGACGATGATTCCATCATCACCAATATGGACGAGAAGGACGTGCTGTGGCTGCTGGGCAGAAACGATCTGGCCATCGGCTCGGACGCCTCCTGCCGTCCCTTTGATCCCGCCGCCAGCGACGGCAAGCCCCATCCCCGGACCTTTGGCACCTTCCCCCGGTTCCTGCGTCTGTGCCGCGAGCACGACCTGTGCCCGGTGGAGACCGCCGTGCGCCGCATCACCCAGCTGCCCGCGAGCATCGTGGGCCTGAACGACCGCGGTGTGCTTAAGCCCGGTATGGTGGCCGATGTGACGGTGTTCAACAAGGATACTATCACCGATACCGCTACCTTTGATGAGCCTTTCCAGAAGCCTGTTGGCGTGGAACACGTCATCATGAACGGTGTGTTCGCCCTGAAAAACGGCGAGCAGACCGAGGAACGTTTGGGAGACTATCTGCTCAAGCCTTATCTGTAAAAGAGGAGTCCGCAGCCAGCACGGCTGCGGACTTTTTGTTTTACGTTGCGAAATGATGAAAGCATAGAAGATTATGCGACGGTTTTCTTTGGAAAATACAGGAACTCTTGACTTTTGGGGATCATAGGAGTATAATTTCTGCGTATTGTGGGCGTTTATCCCCAGCGTTGTCCACTGGTGGGAAATGCCCGCGCAAAACAATGGTTCTTAATGTGATAAGAACAACATTTTGAAAGGAGAGCCCCTAATGAGCAAGAAACTGATCGCTCTGCTGATGGCTGCCATGATGCTGCTGTCCGTCGCCGCTGCTTGCGGTAAGACCGAGACTCCCGCTCCCGAAGCCACTCAGCCCGCCGCTACCACCCCCGGCGCTACCACTCCCGCTGCCACTACCCCCGCTGCTGCCACCGAGAAGGTCTACAAGACCTACCTGGCTGCTGAAGTTGCTTCTCTGAACTTCCTGGACAACGTTGACAGCAACTCCTCCACCCCCGCTTCCTACGCCATGTCCCGTATGTGGATCATGTATCCCAACGAGACCGGTACCAACTATGTCTGGCACGACGATCTGGCCGTCGGCGATCCCATCCAGGTCGACGATTACAACTGGCAGATCAAGCTGCGTGAAGGCGCCACCTTCCAGAACGGCGATCCCATCAACGCCGACACCTGGATGTTCACCTTCCAGCAGCAGCTGAACCCCAAGACCGCCTTCCGTATGGCTACCTTCCTGTACGACAACTCCGTGACCATCGTCAACGGCGCTGAGTACCTGCTGCAGGGCACCGAGGGCTACCCCGCTGAGGTCAAGTGGGAAGATGTCGGTCTGAAGAAGATCGATGAGTACACCATCCAGATCACCACCACCGACGTTCACACCGACCCCAACACCATCAAGACCCACTTCGACAACCGTAACCTGACCCCCATCAACCAGGCTATGTGGGAGCAGTGCATGAGCGCTGACGGTCTGACCACCTCCTACGGTTCCGACCTGGATCACTTTGTCGGCTGCGGCCCCTACTACTTCACCTCCTGGGAGTATGACTCCATCCAGATCTACGAGAAGAATCCCGAGCACTGGAACTCCGATCTGTACAACTTCGACAAGATCGAAGTCCGTATCGTTCCCGAGATGAACGCTCGCGTCGAGCTGTTCGAGAAGGGTGACATCTACTCCTTCTCTCCCGATGCCAACACCATCGAGTCCTACCTGGATGACCCCCGTATGACCACCTACGGTTCTACCTCCGTCACCCACATCGACATCAACTGCGCCAACCCCAACAACCCCATCTCCGGCTCTGTCAACTACCGTAAGGCTCTGTATCACGCCATCGACCGTGAGCTGGCTGCTGACTCCATCTTCGGCCACATGGCTCCTTCCGGCACCTACGTCAACGAGCAGGCCGGTATGCTGTCCGCCAACGGTCTGACCTACCGTGAGTCCGAGTACGGCCAGGCTGTCACCGCTATGGTCGAGTCCTGGGGCCCCTACGGCTACAACCCCGAGATGGCTCTGGATTACCTGAACAAGGCCATTGCTGAGTGCGGCGTTACCGATGCTCAGCTGCCCATCACCATCAAGTACTGCATCGACGAGGGCGACACCGAGTGGAAGGCCCTGGGCGAGTACCTGATGGAGCAGTTCCCCGTCATGTTCGACGGCAAGCTGGCTCTGGAGATCGTTCCTTACGCCGGTATGTCCGCTACCGACTTTAAGAAGACCGGCGACGATAAGTGGGACCTGTCCCCCAACGATTGGACCCGCGGTATGTCCCGTACCTATCCTCATACCTGCTTCTACTACTACCTGAGCACCTATTCCGGCCGTCCCAACAACTACGTTGTTGCTGAGTTCGACGCTCAGTTCCAGGCTTGCGAAGACGTCAAGCTGGGCGACTACGACAACCTGCTGAAGGAGACCCAGAAGCTGGAAGAGATGTACCTGGACTACGTCATCCATGTGCCCGTGTGCCAGAACATCAACTACGAGCTGTTCACCGATAACATCGAGCTGCCCGTTAAGACCTACATCCCCGGCTTCGGTTGGGGCGCCATCTTCGGCGATCTGGTCGGCTAATCATAGCGATTGCTGCTGAATCAGAACTAACTGAATTAAAACCCGCGCCGAAAGGCGCGGGTTTTTCTATTGCGCCAGAAGTACGTCGGCCAGGGTGTCGGCAAAGATCCGGGCGGCGGCAAGGGCCTCTTCCAGCGTGTTGCCGCAGGCGCCCACCTCCACCAGCATGGAGCCGGTGCGGACGTGCTGATTGAAGCGGCTGGCACGGATGGACATGGGCCGCATAATACCGGGATACAGGCTGTTCAGCCGATCGTGCAGCTGGGCCTGGAAGGTGAGATTGTCCCGCCAGTCGGGATGGCTGAGGCCGCCGGCGTCGGTGCCGGTGACAAACATCAGCTGGGCGGTCTGCTGCCCGTCCACCTCCGCCGCGGTTTTGTAATAGCTATCGCCCGCGGCGATGGCGTCCCGGTGGACATCGATGACCAGCCGGACGGTGGGGTACTGCGCTACATAGTGCTGGATGTCCTTGAGGGCCCGGTTGTAGGAACCGTTGTAGGCGGGATAATCGTTGAGGGTGGTGCTGTGCACGGCGGCAACGCCCCGGCTGTTGAGAATGTCGGCGATCTCCCGGCCCACACGCAGCATATTGGCGTCGCTGTCGGTGGTGCGATACTCCCCGGAGGGGGTGTAAGGATGGGCCTCGCTGGGGGTATAGGCCTCGGTGCCGTGGGTGTGCATGATGAGCACCTGCACACCTTCGCCGCCCAGCGTTACCGGGCTGTCCCTTCGCAAAAGGGAGGGCAGGTCGATGGCGTAATCGGTCTCGTTTTTATAATAAATGGGCCCTCCGCTGCGATATTCCGCCACATCGGCCACATAGACCGGCTGGATGGGTGCTGCCGCCGGCTGTGTGGGCAGCGGTGCCAGGGCGGCGCTTTCCCGTACCGGGACTTCCTCCCGGGGCAGGGGAATGGCCGCGGGCTCGTCCGCGGCAGGCAGATCGGGCATCGCCGTGTCGGCGGGTCCGGGGAAAAACCGCAGCAGGATCACCAGCAGACCGCACAGCAGCAGGGGCAGGGGAGCCCCACCCTGACCTCGCCTGTTTCGTCGTGCCATACCGTCACCTCCCGTCAAACAAAGGTATTCCCTTTTGGTGGAAAGTATGCTATTGTAAGGGAAGATTTTGAAAGAAAGAAGGCTGTTTTTTATGCTGAAAGAACATGCGACTTATTATTACATGGAAGACAATTGCAACTGCGCCGAGGCCGTTCTGCTGGCCGCCAACAAGGAGTACGGTCTGGGTCTGCCCGACGAGTGCGCCAAGCTGGTGGGCGGTTTTGGCGGCGGTATGGGCTGCGGCAACGCTTGCGGTGCGCTGTGCGGCGCCATCTCCGCTCTGGGCGCTGTCAAGATGGGCCGCCGTGCCCACGATGACCCCGCTTTCCGTCAGAAGTGCGCCCAGTACGTGAAGGGCTTTGAAGAGGCTCTGGGCCACACCCAGTGCAGCGAGCTGAAGAAGCTGCACGCCACCCAGGCCCAGCGCTGCCTGAAAACCGTGCAGGTGGCCTGCGACGTGCTGGAAAGCCAGCTGGCGGGAACCGCAAAGGAATAAACGGCCGCTCTAACATAGGAACTGCTCCATTTCCGCCGCCGTCATGTGCCCCTGGAGGGCCAGATTGAGGGCATAACCCAGCACCTTGGCGCATTTCGCCACCTGCAGGTCGATGTCCTTGGGCGCCACCAGCATACCGGCCTCGGGGACTTTGTCCTTTGCCAGCTGCCCGTCGGGCATGAGATCCAGCGCCAGTGTCCGGGCCTCCACCACGGTGGGAACGCCCAGGGCGATGACCGGCACACCCAGCGTGCGCCGGTTCAGCTCCTGCCGGGGATTGCAGGCGCCGCTGCCCGGGGCGATGCCGGTGTCGCACAGCTGAAAGGTGCGGCACAGCCGGTCCAGCGACCGGGAGGCCATGGCGTCCAC
>JAFYPP010000085.1 GCA_017559995.1 Clostridia bacterium
CCACGTATAACAGAGTGGCCAATGCCGGAATCTGTATCGTCTTAGTCTCTCTCAGATGCCATTCGGTATCTTGCACAATTTGATAGGTTAAATTTCGTTGGCTTTTTCGCTTGAAAAAAGTCATTTCATAACAGCTATTTCCTTCTCACTGTGCTATTGTGTCTTGCTAACAGGAGGCGAGGCACATGAACGAAACACTGAAAGCCCTATACGACAGCTTCTACCAGCCGCTGGATCTGACAGCAGAAAAGCAGGAGATCGAAACCTGCCACCAGCAACTCATCGAAAAGCTGGACAAGCCGGAGCGCAAGCTGGTGCTGCGGATCATTGATGCAAAGGACCGATCTACGGAACTGCTATCCATCGACAGCTTCATCTGCGGCTTCGAGCTGGCTTGGAGTATGGCAACCGAACTGGATCATTACAAACAAAAAGACGAGCGCCCGGCATCCAAGAAAGTTGGACCGGGCGCTCGTTCTGCCTGTCAGGATGCGGAGGATTAAAGCTTAGTCGATAGGCTCGGCACGCCGCCACCGGATGTACCCGTTGGCCTTCTTCTGATAGACGCAGCGCCAGCGGGAGCCATCCTCCACCTCGTCCACAAAGTTGATGTGGGTCTCAGCGGGCGCGTAGTTGACGCCCCAGCTCTGCCACCACACAGGCAGCTTGAACTGCTGACCGTCATCGGTGTCAAAGTAGCACAGCAACATCGCCTTGTTCGGATGCCAGCAGCGGAAGGACAGTGTGCCGGTAAACTCGCCGCTGTCGGTGGGGTAGCTATACTCATCCAGCGGTGCGTTCTCACGCCCAGCCTTTGTACGGATGATCTGCGCACGGCAGGGATACATTTCTTCGTAAGTCATAGTAAAAATCCTCCTATTACATTTCTTGCTGTTGTTGCTGAAGCTGCTCGCTCATCTCGTAGCGGGCCTTCAGCTCTTCCAAAATTTCCTGCGGAATAGAGTCAATAAAATCCCTGTATTCCTGCAGTTCATAGGCAAGGGATTGATTCTCCAGCCGCTGGTCGTGCAGGGCCCACTGGGCCTGCTTTTCGTTGTGGCGCAGGATGGTCTCGTTCTGCTGGAGCAGCTTGAGCTGCTCGTCATAGGGGCGCAGCTTGGCCTCGAAAGCGTTGACCTGCGGATACCACTTTTCCAGCCGCCTGAGAACTTTTTCTCTCTGCTTATTGGCGTTGAAGGTGCCGATATTCTGGATATCCTTCCGAATGCGGGTCATTTCCTCAGAAAGACGATGAGACTGCTTATAGAGCCAGGTTGGGATGTGCTTGCGCTTGGTAACTGCGGCAGCCTGACCCCGCTCAAGGCCGGGGAACTGCGCCGCCATGTGGTCATGGAACTTGTCCTGCCACTCCACCAGCTTGTCCCGGCCACCCATGATCTCCTTGGCCGACAGCCGCTTATCACGGGTCAGGGGTACAAAGCAGAGGTGCATATGGGGGTTGCGCTCATCCATGTGGACCACGGCGGAGAAAATATTTTCCTCGCCCACCTCGGCTTTCAAAAAGTCCAGAGCGTGTTCAAAATAGCGGCGCACTTCCTCGGGAGGCAGCTTGGCGAGGTACTCCGGCGTGGCGGTGACGATGGTGTCGATGAACTTGACACTGTCCTTGCGCACCTTGCATTGCGGGTTTTCCCTCTGCGCTTTTTCAATGCGGGTCTGGATCTCGCCGTAATATTGCAGTCGTGGCTGGATTAGGTGGTAGTTGAGCTCGGTGCGCTCCCGGTCGATATCCGGGTTGCTGCCGTAATGCTCTTTCTTTCGCTCGTGGTGCTTCTCAATGGCGCTGGCTGGACCACCCTTGCGCTTTTCAAATCGCAAAATTGCGTATGGCATAAGTTAATTCTCCTTTCATCGGTTTTGTGGTATCTTTCTTTAATAAGTTGGATATCATGAAATAGGAAATTGCTTTTGACACTTGATATCCATTACGGTTTTGAGTAAAATAAAATCACACTTTAGATTTCTTGAAACGAGGTGTTTGGATTGTACATTGAGCGACATTTGGAGGAGCAGATCCGTAATGCGTCCCAGTACTACCCGGTGGTCATGGTCTGCGGTCAGCGGCAGGTAGGCAAATCCACCATGCTCAACCACATCCGCGAGCCGGAGCGCCGCTATGTCACGCTGGACGATGGCAACGCCCGCCGTCTGGCCTCCACCGATCCCGCGTTGTTCTTTGAAACCTACGGCTACCCGCTTCTCATTGATGAGTTCCAACGGGTTCCGTCCATCCTGCTGGAGATGAAGAAAATCGTTGACCAGAAGGCGCTGGACGGCGAGGACAACAACGGAATGTTCTGGCTGACCGGCTCACAGAAGTTCAAAATGATGCAAGATGTTGCCGAGTCTTTGGCAGGCCGCATCGCCATCTTCGATATGGCGAGCCTGTCCACGGCGGAGATTGAGGAGCGCCCCGCCGATTTGTTCCATCCTGACCTGAAAACTATCCGGGAACGACTGAAGCACTGCAAACGCAAAAATATCCATGAGGTCTATGAGGATATTTTCCGGGGCGGTATGCCCAAGTTGCGTGCCACCGACCTCGACCGTGACCGCTTCTACATGGACTACATCAATACCTACATTGAGCGGGACATCAAGGATCTGGCCCAAGTGGGAAAGCTGAATGAGTTCTACGATTTCCTCGTCTACATGGCGGCACGGACCGGACAGGAGTTGAAGTATGACGAGATCGCCAGCACCATCGGCGTGTCCGCTCCCACCGCAAAATCTTGGGTATCAATTCTGGAGCGATCCGGTATCATCTTCATCCTGCGGCCCTATTACTCCAACATTACCAAGCGGCTGGTCAAGACGCCCAAGGTGTACTTCATGGATACCGGCCTCGCCGCCTATCTCTGCCGCTGGCCCACTGCGGAAACATTGGAGAACGGTGCGATGGACGGAGCCTTCTTTGAAACCTATGTGGTGACGGAGATCGTCAAGAGCTACTACAACGCAGGCAAGCCCGTTGACCTGTTCTACTACCGCGACATTGACAAGAAGGAGATCGACCTGCTGATCGTCGAGGGGGATAAAATGTACCCCATCGAGATCAAGAAAAGCAAGGAGCCGTCCAAGCCGGATAAAAACTTCGGTGTCCTGCAGCAGTTCAAGATGGATGTTCAGCCGGGGATCATCCTCTGCATGAGCGACGAGCTCATCCCCTACAACCGGGAGTCCTGGTATTGCCCCGTGTCCGTCCTCTGACCAAGTCCCAAGCGGAGCGACGGCGCTCTCGGTCACTGCCGCTCTTTTGTCCATCCGTGTTGACTCCTTCCTGATGCAGATAGCTGGGCAATGATTGCCAGCCTTTTTCACATACCACCCCGCCAAGCGGAACCCGCCGCAGGAAAGCCTGTACCGATCCGGTAGCCTGTGCGGCGGCGGTTTCCCCGCCTGCGAAAGCGCCCGGCCCCTTCGTCGCAATGCCCTCCGCTCACCGCTTCCGCCTCACGGCGAAAGGCTCCCCGCTCCGGGATTGCTCCTCTCCCACAAACAATCCCTTGTTTGCGGGGGCCCTTTTCTGGCCGGGCATTTTCATGTGCGGTTGTCGGGGCGGTATAACGCACTATACCTTGCCCTTGGCAAGGTGTGCGCCTGGGGACACCCCGGGACCCCGTATGCGGCTTTGCCTCTGCCTGAAGGCCGGGCTTCGCCGCCGTTTTTGCCGCCTCACTTGTACCGTGCCTGTCGCGGCAAAAACACCGCCCACAGGGCGGGAACGATGGACGAGGGACGGGGGCTACTCGGCCTGTTACGATAAAGTTCCTCCTTCCAAATGGACAGCATAAAACTTCATGCACAACACACGCACTACAGAATCCAAGCAACCTATTGGCATGAAGTTTTTTGTGCATCATTTCCGGTTGCCCCGCAAG
>JAFYPP010000086.1 GCA_017559995.1 Clostridia bacterium
TACAGATGTGCTGATACTGGATGAGCCGTTGGCAAACTTGGATGCAGCAACTGCCGAGAAAATCGAAGACTTGTTATTGTCCATCAAAAATAAGACACTCCTTGTGGTATCACACCAGTTCACCGCAGAAAAGCTATCAGCGTTTGATTCGGTAGTAAACTTCAATATGGCTAACAGTTAACCAAATTCCAATTTATCGAACGGATAGGCGCACTTCTATACATCGCATTCTGTCATGTAGTGTGAACAATCATAAAAGCCAAGCTGCATTTGCAGCTTGGCTTTCACTGTTTTACGGAAATCACCAGACGGGGTGGTCTTTGTATAATGCGAGAAATCTTAACACACGCAACTGCGCTACAGCTCCCGCCGCAGGACGATCTCCCTCTCGTTCAGTTCTCCCGTTTCGGCAAACTGAAACTTGTGGTACAGGGAGAGCGCCCGTGTGTTGGTTTCCTTGGTGGACAGCAGGATATGATCGGCGCCATTGCTTTGGAAGTACTCGATGATCTTCTCCAGGGCGGCGGAGCCGTAGCCCTTGCCCTGCTCGTTTTGGTCGATCATAAAGCGCCACAGCCAAAAACGGTCGTTGGGGTCCTCGTACATCAGGTCAAAGGCAAACATGGTAAACCCGACCAGCTTTCCGTCGGCATAGATGGCAAAGGGCCGGGCGATGGCACGGTTCTCCTCATCGGCCGCGGTTTCCAGCGATTTTCGATTGGTGGCTATATATTGCTTTTGCTGCCCGGATACTTCCAGCAATTCCACCGCGGCTTTATTGGTGTCATCAACGGTACGCAATTCAATATGCATGATTTCACCCCGTTCCGTCAGGTCATTACAGCGTTTTCTTGAAACAAATGATGCGATTGGCTTCCGCAAAGCCCATGGCCATATGAAACTTCAGGCTGACAAGGTTGTCCAGCTCACAATCGCTGGCAAACTCCCGGCAGTCGCGCCCTTTCGCCCACAGTTCGCAGGCGGCAAGAAGTTCTTTGGCATATCCGTGCTTTCGGCAGGTTTCTTCTACAAAAATGCCTTCCAGATATCCCACGGGAGAGCTTTCCGTGCCTTCCACGTAATCATATCGCAGGCCGCATTGCGCAAACCCCACAGGCATACCATCCGTATATTTGATAAAAAAGGCGGTGCGTTCGTCCTTCAGCGACTCCCGAAAGTCGGCTTCCAGGTCGTCCGCCGTATGGCTGTCCCACATCTGAACCGCCATTTCCGCCAAAATACGGCTGTCGGCCTTTGCTGCCTTTCGAACCATTGGAACACCCCGTTAACTCATGTTATCAACAGTATACCACAAAACCGTCCGCGCGCAAAGAAAAAAGAGCACCCGCGAAAGCGGATGCTCTTTAAAAAACCGGAAAGTCCAGTTTATCGCTTGGAGAACTGGGGGGCGCGACGAGCGGCCTTTCGTCGCCGCAAAATCCGCTTCCTTTCGTTTTCGCCGCAGCGAGAACTGCGGTGCGCTCCTATTGCGCCTCCTCTCCCCACCCGAACCGCTGCGCTGGGTCCGTGCGGGGGCCCCGGTCACGACGGTCTGAAGGCCGTTTTTGCAAAAAAGAAGAGCACCCGCGAACGCGGATGCTCTTTGAAAAACCGGAAAGTCCAGTTTATCGCTTGGAGAACTGGGGGGCGCGACGAGCGGCCTTCAGACCGTACTTCTTACGCTCCTTCATACGAGAGTCGCGGGTCAGGAAACCGGCGGCCTTCAGAGCGGGACGGAACTCGGCATCAGCCTGGACCAGAGCGCGGGACAGACCGTGACGGATGGCGCCGGCCTGGCCGGTGAAGCCACCGCCCTGGACCTTGACTTCCACGTCAAACTTCTCGGCAACGCCGACGGTCTCGATGGGCTGCTTGACAATGTACTTCAGAGTTTCCATACCGAAGTAGTTGTCCAGAGTACGATTGTTGATGGTGATGACGCCGGTGCCGCCGGGGATCAGACGGACGCGAGCAATGGAGCTCTTTCTTCTGCCGGTGCCGTAGAAATAAGCCTTCTTAGGTGTATACATGTTCGGTTACCTCCCCTTCTTATTCAGCCCACATTTCGGGCTTCTGAGCGGCATTGTCATGCTGCTCGCCTTCGTAGATCTTGCAGCGCAGCAGAGACCAGCGGCCGATGCTGTTCTTGGGCAGCATGCCCTTGATAGCCAGCTTCATAGCCAGGCAGGGCTTCTTGGCCATCAGGGTCTTGTACTGGGTCTCCTTCAGACCGCCGACGTAACCGGAGTGGGTGCGATAATACTTGTCGATCAGCTTGTTGCCGGTCAGGACAGCCTTGCCAGCGTTGATGATGATGACGTAGTCACCGCAGTCAACGTGGGGGGTGTACTCGACCTTGTGCTTGCCCTTCAGCAGGGAAGCGGCAGTGGCAGCCACGCGGCCCAGGGGCTTACCGGCGGCGTCCAGGATGTACCATTTGCGTTCAATGGTCTCGTTCTTTGCCATGAAAGTGGACATGTTCTCTTCCTCCATTATATTTCAACTATTAAAATTGAACGAAATTTTTTCGGCTTTATTGTTATATCATACAAAGCTTTCAATGTCAACAACTTTTTTTGGAAAAATCAATTTACAAATCAGGTGCTTCGATTTTCGCCGTTTTACTCGATTTTACGCTTGTTTTCTAAAAAGCGATTTTACTTTTTTCTCTTGCACTTTTGCTTGACTTTCAGTAAAATCGTTGCAGGAGTTGATGTAGATGCAAAAACTGATGTCCCTTGTGCGCAAGTGCGTGCGGGATTACGATATGCTGCAGCCGGGAGACCGTGTGGTTGCAGGGGTTTCGGGCGGCAAGGACTCGCTGGCGCTGCTGCGGCTGATGGCCGAGCTGCGGGACCACTCCCCTGTCCCCTTTACCCTTCACGCGGTGACACTGGACATGGGATACGAGGAGATGGACTTCTCCCCCGTGGCCGACCTGTGCCAACGGCTGGAGGTGCCCTATGCCGTCAAGCATACCCAAATCCGGGAGATCGTCTTTGACATCCGCAAGGAGGAAAATCCCTGCGCTCTGTGCGCCAAAATGCGCCGCGGCATCCTCAACGACGCTGCTCTGGAGCTGGGCGCCAACAAGGTGGCACTGGGCCACCATTACGACGACGCCATCGAGACCTTTATGCTGTCCATGATCTATGAAGGGCGCATCAGCAGCTTTCTGCCGGTGACCTATATGGACCGCACGGGACTGACCCTCATCCGGCCCATGCTGTACCTCCACGAAAAGACGGTCAGGAACTTCGTACAGCGGGAAAATCTCCCGGTGGTACACAACCCCTGCCCCGCCGACAAAAACACCAAGCGCGAGGACGTAAAGGCCCTTCTGTACGAGCTGGAGGGCCGCTATCCCGGACTGAAGGACAACATCTTCGGCGGACTGCAGCGCTCTCCCCTGCCCGGCTGGAAGCCGGTCAAATAAACCGCAGGAGTTTGACGATGGATCATGCATACCGGTTCCGCAGGATCGGAACACGCGAGTTTTCACAGATCAAAGCGCTTTTTACAAGCGTATTCACCCGGGAACCCTGGAACGACGACTGGTCTGACGAGGAGCAGCTGGATCTCTATCTGAACGATCTGATCGGGCAAAGCAATTCGCTGACCTACGGTCTGTATGATGGGGATGCACTGATCGCCCTTTCCATGGGACGGATCAAGCACTGGTACACCGGCACCGAATACTGTATCGACGAGTTTTGTGTCCGCACCGATCGGCAGCAGCAGGGCGTGGGTTCCCTGTTCCTCGGCGAGATCCAGGCGCATATGCGGGAGCTCGGTCTGACCCACATTTTTCTGCAGACCGAAACCGACGTCCCCGCCTATGATTTTTATCAAAAGAACGGGTTCCTTGAACTGAAAACCAACGTTTCCTTTGCGAAACGGGTATGATTTTGCAGCAAAACAGCCGTGTATTCCATGGGATACACGGCTGTTGTTTTCTTATTCTTCGGTTTCGGCGGGGATTTCCAGGATCTGGTAGGTATGGCCGGTATGGGCGAAAAACCTGTTCAGCAGGTCCTCGGTCTTGAGGGCGATGCTGGCGGTGTTCTTCAGGGGATGCATACCCACTTCGTCCAGGGCCAGAACCTCCCGGTCGATGAGCAGGTTGACGGTATGGGTTTCGTCAAAAGCCAGACCCAGCGGAGTGATGGAGCCGGGTTCCACGCCCAGCAGCTCCAGCAGCTTGTCGGGTTCGCCGAAGCTCAAACGGGAGGAGCCGATGAGCTTGGACACCACCGAGGTCTTGAAGCGCTTGCCGCCGGGGATGAGCAGCAGATAAAACACCGTTTTCTGGCGGTTGCACAGGAACAGGTTCTTGCAGATGACGGCGCCCAGCTGCTTTTCGGCCTCGGCCAGGTCCTCCATGGAGCTGGCTTCGGGGTGCTCCACCTTGCGGTAAGGGATATTCAGCTTTTCCAGCAGTTCATACATGCTCTTGGGATCACAACGGTTCATTGGGACAGTTCCTCCTTGCGTTTTCTTCCGGGTAATTTCACTTCTGTGACCAGAATGGCGCTGATGATGAGGGCGCCGCCAAGGAACAGGCGGGCCGAAGGCTCGTCATAGCCCATCACCACCGACAGGGTGCAGGCGAACACCGACTCGATGGTGTAGATGACGGCAGCCTTGGTGGGCGGTACGAACTTCTGGGCATAGCTCTGGCACAGGCCCGAGCCGATGGTGGGAAACAGCACCAGCAGGATGACGGTGGTAAAAAACTTGCCAACCGCCACGCCCTCCATGGTGAAGCCGCCGGAAAACAGCGCCACGGTGCCGGAGATGGCCGAGGCGAACATCAGGGGCAGGATGGTCAGCAGCGTGGTCTTGGTGGTGCGTCCGCACCAGGTGATACAGGTCACCTGGAAGGACCAGCACAGGGCGCAGCCCAGGGTGATCAGGTTGCCCAGATTGAACTGCAGGCCCTCGCCGGGGGCCATGTTCAGCACGTACAGGCCGGCCACGCACAGAGGCAGGGCCAGAAACACCGTTTTCTCGGCCTTTTGCTTGAGGATCATCCAGGAGGTCAGGGGCACCAGCACCACGTAAGCGGCGGTGATAAAGGAGCCGTTGGCAGGGGTGGTATACAGCAGGCCCCACACCTGGGTGGCCTGACAGAGGTAATACAGCACGCCCATGATCAGACCGTGGAACCAGTCACGCCTGGTGGCATTGCGCACGTCCTTCCAGAAGAAGGGCAGCATGATCAGCACCGCCATGGCGTAGCGGATGGACACATAGGCGTTGGTGTTGACGCCGGTGTTGGCGATATCCTCGCACCAGACGAAGGACGCGCCCCAGAACAGGGTGGCCATCAGCAGCAGGGTCTCCATGAAAAAGGGGCGCTCGTTCAAGGGTTTCTTCAAGGTGGGAGCCTCCTTTGTATAATCGATTCTAACTGATTTATTATAGCGGTATTTGCGCCCGGTGTCAATGCGCTTGCCCACGGGCCGGTTGTGTGATATACTGGTTAAAAACCTCCGGGAGGCGTTTGTATGCACCGAAAGCAAGTGATTTTCTTCGATCTGGACGGCACTCTGACCGATTCATCTCCGGGCATCCTCAACGGCGTGGCCTACGCGCTGGGCAAGTGCGGCATCGAGGAGACCGACCGCAGCAAGCTGTACCGGTTCATCGGCCCTCCCCTGCTGGATATTTTTCAGGAGGCCTACGGCATGACCCGTGAGCGGGCGCTGGAGGCGGTGGCCTATTACCGGGAATATTACCGTGCCGGCGGTATGTATGAAAACAGCCCCTACGAGGGCATCCATGCCCTGCTGGCCGATCTGAAGGCTGCCGGCAAGACGCTGGCCCTTGCCACCGCAAAGCCGGGCGTGTTCGCCGTGCCCATCATGGAGAAGTTTGGCCTGGCGCAGTATTTCGATCAGTTTGGCACGGCCTCGCTGGACGAAAGCCGCAACCAGAAGCACCAGGTGGTGGCCCACACCCTGGAGCTGTGCGGCCATCCCGACCCCGACAGGGTGGTGATGGTGGGCGACCGCAACCACGACGTGGAGGGCGCGGGCGTTCACGGCATCCGCACCGTGGGCGTGCTGTACGGCTTCGGTGATCGAGCCGAACTGGAACAGGCCGGCGCCGCCGCCATCGCCGAGACGGTGGACGATCTGCGAAAGATCCTGCTGGGATAACATTTTGCTATATAAAAAAACAGAAAGCCGATGAAGGCTTTCTGTTTTTTGCGTTACAGACGGAAAAACCTGGCCGCGTTGCCGTAAAAGATGTCCCCGAGGGCCTCTTCCGCAAGGCCGCAGGTAAGCACCTTCTGGATCTCCACGGTGGGATGGTGGAAGGGCGTATCCGTGCCGAACATGACACGGTCCGCGCCAACCGTTTCGTATGCCTCTTTGATTTTGCCGGGCATGGGCATACCGGACATTTCCAGATATAGATTGGGATAACGGCGGGCCATTTTGATGGCCGCGTCGATATACACGCCGTGGCCGTGACCCATATGGATCATCATGATCTTCACGTTGGGGTGTCGCTCTGCCAGCAGGCCGATCTGCCAGGGCAGCGAATAGGGCGGGTGGCCGCTGTGAATACAGACGGGCACGTTGTACTTCTCCGCCTTTTCCAGAATGGGATCCAACATTTCACTGTCCGCACAGTAGCCGTGCCGCAGCGGATTCAGCTTTACCGCCGTGAAGCCGCGGGCAAAATAATCCTCCATGGCGTCCACCGTGGCCGGGTTGAGGGGATTCACGTACACGCAGCCGATGATCCTTCCGGGGTTTCGCCGCATAACACCGCAGGTGACTTCATTATCTTCCGTGCAAAGGGCGGTTTTTTCAATGCCGTACCGATCCATCTGCGCGATCAGTTCTTCCTCGTTGATCCCCACGTTGGCCCAACCGCCGATATAGCCGATGTGGGCGTGACCGTCGATGATTTTCATATTACTTGCCCTCTCTGTTTCTGATTTTCTGCAGCGGACCGGCCGAAGCGGCAGACAGGACCGCGAACAGCACGATGCCCACCAGAGTCTGGATGCTGACGTTGGGGATGGAGAGCAGTGCCGGCATCAGGCCGATCAGCAGGATCTTCGCCAGCGTATACGCGGCGATCTGGAAGAGGCCGCCCACCGCAGCGCCGACGATCTGCAGTTTTTTGCTTTCGGGATTTGCCTTTACGATCGTGCCCATGATAAAGGCCATCACATATTTGATGATCAGCGTGGGCAGGATCCAAACGGGAGCGCCCGCGAGAAAATCAGAGAGCGCGCCGCCGATACCGGCAGCAATCGAACCGTTCTTCCGGCCCAGCAGGACCACTGCCAGGAAGATCATGCAGTCGCCCATGTGGCTGTATCCGCCCGTGGCCGGGTTGGGGATCTTGATCAAAAAGGTGGCAACAAATACCAGCGCCGACATAAGCGCGGTGGTGGCTATCTCACGGACCTTTTTATCTCGCATTGGAATGTACTTCCTTTCGGTTAGGTCTGCACCGTATTTTTTTCGTAAGTTCGGCTTGATTTCAAGTCTGGCTTATTATAAAATGTTTCTGGATATATTCAAATAACCATAAATGGAGAAAATTATAATACCAGATGAAGTATAAAATTGATAAACAAAGCCATCCGATCTACTTGCAGATATATCAGCAATTGAAAACGGATATCGTAAACGGAAATTATCCCTATAACACCAAGCTGCCTTCCAAGCGGTTGCTGGCCGAAGAAACGGAAACGAGCATCGTGACCGTGGAGCACGCCTATTCCCTGCTCTGCGAAGAAGGTTACATCGAGGCGCGGGAGCGAAGCGGCTTTTTTGTGGTGTTCCGCACCTCCGACGGCTTCGTTCTGCCGTCTCTGGCCATGACGCACCGCGCCGAACCGCCGCAGGCCCGAAGCACGGGCCCCGACTTTCCCTTCTCCGTGCTGGCGAAAACCATGCGGGGCGTCATCAGCGATTACGGCGGCGAAATTCTGAAAAGACCGCCCAACAAAGGCTGCGTCGAGCTGCGGCACGCACTCCGGCAGTATCTTGCCAAAAACCGCGGCATCGTGGTGGACATCGAGCAGATCGTCATCGGCTCCGGTGCCGAATATCTTTACGGGCTGATCATTGAGCTGCTGGGCAGAAACCGTGTCTACGGGATAGAGTCACCCTCCTACGAGCAGATCAAGCAGGTCTATCACACCCACGAAGTGGCGTACGAGGATCTGCCCCTGTCCGCCGACGGCATTGAAAGCGCCGCCCTTTGCCGGACCGCCGCAGACATCCTGCACACAACGCCGTACAGAAGCTTTCCCAGCGGCGTTACGGCCTCTGCCGGCAAGCGGCATGAGTATATCAGCTGGGCCGGTACGGGCGACCGCTTTATCATCGAGGATGACTTTGAATCGGAGTTTTCCGTTTCCTCCAAGCCGGAAGACACCCTGTTCGCGCTGTCGGACGCGGATAATATCATCTACCTCAACACGTTTTCCAAGACCATCTCCCCGTCTTTGCGCGTCGGTTACATGGTCCTTCCCCAAAAGCTCCTCCAGCGGTTTGAGGAGAAATTGGGGTTGTATTCCTGCACCGTTCCCACCTTTGAACAGCTGGTCCTCACGCAGCTGCTGGAAAACGGCGATTTTGAGCGGCATATCAACCGGGTCAGACGGCACAAGCGAAAGGCGGCGCTCCACGGCTGACGGGACGTTTGCGTTCCTCCGCCCCGGGAGATCCTGCCGGTATAAACAAAAAAGCACCCCATGTGGGGTGCTTTTCCTTTGCTTACAGGAAGAAGGTATGGCCGCCGATGACGGTGTACACTTCCCGGTTGCGGCCCGCCCAGCAGGTGGGGGCCACCTTGTTGCTGGCGAAGAAGAAACAGCCGGGGGCGGTCTCATAGCCCTCCAGGGCCAGCTTCGCGGCCAGCCAGCAGGTCTCGCAGGGATCCTTGAGAATGCTCTTGGAAGAGCGCTTGACGAACTGGACGCCGTTGCGGGTGTCAAAGATGACCTCCTCGGCGGTGCCGGGGAAGCCGTCGTCGTTCATGCGGTTGATGATGACGTTGGCCACGGCCACCTTGCCGTCCAGCGGCTGGTTGCAGGATTCATGCCGCACGATACGGGCGATCCACAGGAGATCCTCCTGATCGTAATAGGTCTCGCCGCTTTCCAGCAGCTCGCCGCCTTCCAAAAAGGCGGTGCGGGAGTCATTGTCCCAGGTGACCTCACAGGAGAACACCTTGGCGGCGTCCCGCAGGGGGATCATGGCCTTGCCCTCTTCCAGCGAACAGGGCCGTGCCATATACCAGCAGCGGCCGTTGGCCCGGGCCAGACGGTCACCGGGGATGAGTTCCATCTCCAGTTCGTCCTCACGGGTGACGGTGATGACGCCGCTCTCCCCGTCCCAGTCCACCTGACAGTCCATGCCCTCAAAGAAATCCCGGACGGAAACACAGGTCATGCCGTCAAACAGACGGGCGTAATTTTCCTGCTCCAGCGGTTCGCCGTTGAAGTACAGATCCACGGCGTTGGGGTCGGTGAAGGGCACGAAGGCCTCTTCCCCGTCTTCGGTATACTCGGTCTGCAGCAGGCTCTCAAAATCGGCGGCAAGAGGGCTTTCCTCCGGCAGGAACTGTTCCTGGGACAGAATGGCCTCGGCCACCGCGTCGGTCAGGTCGCCGGCCGGTTTGGCCCCGGCAGCCAGAGCGGTGACAGGCACTGCGGTCATCACCAGGCTCATGGCGGCAGCCACCAGACGCTGATATCGTCGTTGCAAAACACTCACATCCTTTGAAGTTGTAACGGTTTCGTTTTGGTTGTAACCATTTTGTAATATCGCCTATGATATCACAAAACCGGGAAATGTCAAGGAAAAGCCTTCAGTTTAACCGACAAAACCCGCAAATTTTGGTGAGTTTGCACAATGATTTCGCCCCGAAATGGCAAAGAAAAACCCGGAAAACCGCACATTCCGTGGGTTTTCCGGGGACAAAAATCATGCCTTTGCCCGGCGTTTTCCCTTGTCCTGGACCACCCGAACGATGACCCACCACAGGGGGATCAGGTACACCAGACTGGACCAGAGGATGGCCTCGGCGCCCACGCCCAGCATGCCCAGCGGCACGGCGCAGGCGATGCACCAGGGACACAGAGCCACCATCACCACGATGGTGTTGGCGATGTCCTGGACCATCTCGTCCACGGTCTTGCCTTCCTTTTCATAAACCGGACCCAGCAGCTGCTGGATCATCATGATACCGATGGTCTGGTTGCAGAACACCGCCATGATAACGCCCGACATGACGGTCATCACGCCGCAGCAGGTGAACTTTTTGGCGATGCCCGCCAGTTTGTCCTGCAGGCCGTCCAGCATACGGGTGCCTTCGAAAATGCCGGAGTAGGCGCTGGACAGGGTGATGATGCAGGACACGGTGAACATGGACATGATGCCGCCGCCCGACAGGATGTCGGCCAGAACGGGATCGTCGGGGGTAAAGCCAAACATGGCGGCCTTGAGGGCGGGCAGCAGGCCCATGCCCTGGGCGGTGACGGTAAGTACAAAGGCTGCGGCCGAGCTGAGGGCCATGGCGGTGCGCACCTTGACCTTGCACAGGGGCAGCACCAGCATGAGCACAGCGGGCAGAGCGCACCAGATGGACAGGTCAAAGGCCCCGGCGATGCGGTCCAGCAGCGCCCCATCCCCTGCCGTCAGCGGATAGCGGGGCGACAGGAAGGCGTAAAAAGCGGTGGTGAGGATCATAGGCACGGCGGCGCTCTTCAGCATACCGCGCACATTTTTGAACAGGTCGGTGCCGGTGACGGTGGCCACCAGATTGGCGCAGGAAGAGGCCGGCGAGGTACGGTCGCCGAAATAGGCGCCGCTGAGCACCACGCCTGCCATCATAGCGGGCGGCACGCCGCCAGAACGGGCCAGCGTCATCAGAATGACGCCCACCGTGCCGGTGATGCCGAAGCTGGTGCCCAGAGCGTAGCCCAGCAGACAGGTCAGGCCGAAGCCGGCCAGAATGAACCAGGACGGCGGGATCAGGCGGATGCCGTGGTAAACGAAAAAGGTGATGGTGCCGCCCGCCCGCCAAAGGCCGGTGAGCAGACCGATGAGGATGAAGATCTTCACCACGATGAGGCCCCGTTTGGCGCCGGTCCTGATCATGGCAAACAGGTCTTTCCGCGCAAAACCACGGTGGCGGGCCACGGTGTAAAAGGACACCAGACCCACCGAAAGGGCCACCAGCATGGCGTTCTGGGTGCCCTGCATGACGCACAGCAGCATCACGGCGGCGAATACGACAAAGGCGATCAAAAGATCCATAATTATCCCTCTATTTCAGCCGTCCGGCCTCCATCCGCATACGGATAGGAGCGGAAGCGGCAATGGAATCGTCGTGGGTGATCATAACAATGGTCTGCCCTTCCCCGTTCAAACCACGGAGAACCGACAGAATATCCCGGGAGGACGCACCGTCCAGATTTCCGGTGGGCTCGTCGGCAAGGATCAGCGGCGGCGCCTGGGCCAGCACCCGTGCGATGGCCACACGCTGCTGCTGTCCGCCGGACAGTTCGCAGGGGCGGTGGGAGCTCCGCTGGGAAAGCCCCACCCGTTCCAGCGCCGCCAGAGCGGCCTCCCGGCGGACTTTTCGGCCGACGCCCCGGAGCACCAGAGGCAGTTCCACGTTTTCCAGGGCTGACATGGAACCGATGAGGTTGAAGCTTTGGAAAACAAAGCCGATCTTGCGGTTGCGCAGCCGGGCGGCCCCGGCGTTTTCCAGATGGGCCACCGTCTGTCCGTCCAGACGGTAAATGCCGCTGTCCGGCCGGTCCAGGCACCCCAGAATATTCATCAGGGTGGTCTTTCCGCTGCCAGACGGGCCGGTGACCGCCACAAAGGCGCCCTTTTCCACCCGAAGATCCACGTCCTTCAGGGCGTGGACGGCGGCGCCGTGCTTTTCATAGGTTTTACAGATGTGTTCCAGTTGGATCATACGCTCCCCTCCCGGGGATAGTATGGCCCAAAAGGCAGAGCGTTACGCCTCTTCCTGCTCCCGGTCCAGCATACCGATCTTGCGCACATCGGTCATGGGGGTGTCGGGGAACATCTTGCGGGCCACCAGACGGTAGATGGGCATGCCCTGCATGGAGAAGTTGCGCTCGTACTCGGTCATGACGTTGGGCGTATCGGTGGCGTGCAGGTCAAAGGTCACGTCGAACAGGCCGTAGCCAAACTGGCTCAGGTAACAGATGCTGTGCTCGAACAGGGGGCGGTTGTCGGTCTTAAAGCAGATGTCGCCGCGATCCTTGAGGAACCGCTGATAGACCGTCAAAAAGGCGGGATGGGTCAGGCGGCGCTTGTGCTGGCCCTTGGGCAGCCAGGGATCGGAAAAGTTCAGGTAGATGCGGTCGGCCTCGTCCTTGTCAAAGACCAGATCCAGACGGGAGGCGTCGTAGGAGATGAACAGCAGATTGTCCAGTTCCTCCTTCTGGGCCTTTTCCATGGCCACAAGCAGGACGCTTTCCACACGCTCCACGGCCACGAACAGCTGGTCGGGGTTCTGCTTGGCCATCTGGACGATAAAGCCGCCCTTGCCGCAGCCGATCTCCACGTTGAGGACGGTATCGGCGTCGCACTCGAAATGCTCACGCCACTTGCCGCGCAGCTCCTCGGGGTTGAGCACCTGCACGTCGCCGCAGGCCTCCATCCGGCCGGTCAGATTCTTTTTCTTTCGCATTCTCATGGGGAATTCCCTCGTTTTCTGTGTAATTGGGGCAAATGCCCAAAATATTATACTGTATTTCCCCGCCCTTTCGCAAGGGTTTTGGCGTGGAAAACGAAAAAACCATCTGCCGTTCGGCAGATGGTCAGTGGAGCGGATTACGAGGCTCGAACTCGCTACCTCCACCTTGGCAAGGTGGCGCTCTACCAGATGAGCTAAATCCGCATATTTTGGTGCCTCCGGCCGGA
>JAFYPP010000087.1 GCA_017559995.1 Clostridia bacterium
GGCTTGCCCTCACGGCGGTTGAAGGAGCCGGGGATACGGCCCACGGAGTACATACGCTCCTCAAACTCGATGGTCAGAGGGAAGTAGTCGATGCCTGCCTTGGGGATGGGGTTGCAGGTGCAGGTGACCAGAACGACGGTGTCGCCGTAACGGCAGATGCACTCGGCGTTGGCCAGCTCAGCGACCTTACCGGTCTCAACGGTAAAGGGACGGCCGCCGATCTCCATCTCGTAAACATGATGGTTGGGATACTGCTTGCGAGTAATCATTGGAATTTACCTCCTGTATTATTAAGTTGAAAATTGACAGTTGAAAGTGGAAAGTTGTTCCCTTCGTCCATCAATTTTCGGTTGGATCGGGAGGTTTAGCACTTGAAACTGCCGCCGAAGTTCGGCGGTACTATCAACTGCTAAATATCTCCCGACGAGTGGGTTTGAAAGGGAAAAGCTGAATCTTGAAGGCTGTTAACTTTCAATTTTCAACTTTACACTTTCAACTAAAAAGGGCGACCATGGGTCGCCCTTTCGGAAAATTACTTACGGATGCCCAGCTTAGCGATCAGAGCACGGTAACGGTTGATGTCCTTCTTTGCCAGGTAGTCCAGCATGGAACGGCGCTTACCAACCATCATCAGCAGACCACGGCGGGAGTGGTTGTCGTGCTTGTGGGTACGCAGGTGCTCGGTCAGCTCGTTGATGCGAGCGGTCAGGATAGCGACCTGGACCTCGGGAGAACCGGTGTCGCCCTCGTGGGTAGCGTTAGCCAGGATAACTTCAGTCTTCTTAGCCTTCTGAATCATTGTGTTTTCCACCTTTAATAATAATATTTCCCGCAGCTAAGTAAAGGGTGGGTGGTGTACTGAAATACAGCTTTCTCCCTGAACTGAGCGATGGGTTTGATTTGTCTGGTCAAAGCCAGCCCGATAATCATAGCATGATTGTTCCCAAAAGTAAAGAAAAAAATTCAGGTTTTCCAAATTTATTTTTTGATAACGTGGTGGCACACACTAAATATATAGTGTCATTGCGAGCCAGTGCGCACACTGGCGTGGCAATCCCCCATGGCGGGGCATAATACTTCCTACCACTGTTTGTCCCGGAAATCTGGAGGGGATTGCCACGTCGCTTCGCTCCTCGCAATGACACCTCTGTTGTTGGTTTTGGGGCATAAAAAAACCCGCCCCAGGTATTCCCGGGACGGTGCTACAAGAGCCTTATTTAAGTACCGAAGCGCTGGCCAAACTGCCGCAGCGCTTCGTTTCCCTCTTCGCCGCAGTCCAGCTGCAGCGTAAGAGGTTGACAAAGGTCGAGGCTGAAAATGCACATCATGCTCTTTGCGTCCGCCGTCTGGCGACCATCACTGATCCAGACCCGGAAAGGCTGCGCCGTCGCCAGGTCTACCAGGGCCCGCACGTCCTCGAAAGAACGAACCATGATGCTCATTTCCATAACGAATCCCCTCCACTTACGCTGTACAAATTTTCATTTATCGTGTATAATGGAGGAAGTAATCGCACATCACCCTCAACAGCGCCTATTATACATTATTGCATGAAATTATGCAATAGGCGAATTGGACGATTTGTATAAACCCTAAGAAATTAAATTGGTGGAATTCACAATGAAATTTGCTTTTTACACCCTTGGTTGCAAGACCAACCAGTATGAGACCCAGGCCATGGAGCAGCTGCTCCACGAGCGGGGCCATGAGATCGGCTCCTTTGACGAAAAGTGCGACGCCTACATCGTCAACACCTGTTCCGTCACCGCCGTGGCCGACAAGAAAAACCGTGCCGTCATCCGCCGCTGCCGCCGGGACAACCCCGAGGCCGTGATCGGCGTCTGCGGCTGCTATACCCAGCATGATGCCGAAGCTGTCCGGGCTCTGGGCGTGGACGTCATCGGCGGCTCCGCCCAGCGTCAGGAGTTCATCGCCATGGTACTCTCCGCTCTGGAGGACCGTGGCTATCTCGAAAATCTCGACAACGCCCTGCGCCGCCGGGAATTCGAGGTCCTGCCCGCCGGTGGTCTGGAGGAGCGCACCCGCGCCATGGTCAAGGTCCAGGACGGCTGCGTCAACTTCTGCTCCTACTGCATCATCCCCTACACCCGCGGCCCCGTCCGTTCCGCTCCCCTGGAGCTGGCGGTGGAGCAGACCAAAGAACTGGCCGCCCAGGGCTATAAGGAGATCGTGGTGACCGGCATCGAGATCGCCTCCTGGGGCGTGGATCTCCCCGGCAAGCCCCCTGTTTCCGACCTGATCGTGGCGCTGTGCGAAGCAGCTCCCGAAATGCGTGTCCGTCTCGGGTCCCTGGAGCCCCGGATCGTCACCGAGGAGTTCTGCCAGCGTCTGAAGAACCTGCCCAACCTCTGCCCCCAGTTCCATCTGTCCATGCAGTCCGGCTGTGACACTGTGCTGAAGCGCATGAAGCGCAAGTACGACACTGCCCGGTACTACGAATCTGTGGAACTGCTGAACCGTCATTTCCCCGGCTGTGCCGTCACCACCGATATGATCGTGGCCTTCCCCGGCGAGACCGAGGAGGAGTATCAGCAGAGTCTGGACTTTATCAAGAAGTGCGCCTTTGCTGATATGCACATCTTCCCCTACTCCCGCCGCCCCGGCACCCCCGCCGACAAGATGCCCGGCCAGCATAACAACGATACCAAGGAGTCCCGCTCCCGGGGCGCCATTGCCGTGGCCGAGGAGATGAGCCTGCGCTACCGCCAGAACCTCATCGGCACCACCCAGGCCGTCCTCTTCGAGGAAAAGTCCGGCGATTACTTCACCGGCCATGCGCCCAATTATATGAAGGTGTACGCCGAGGGTGAAGATCTCCACAACCAGGTGAAAAACGTGTGCATCACCGCCGTCTATCAGGATGGCGTGGTTGGTATCATCGAATAAATCGCACTCTATGTAGGGCGGGGTCATGACCCCGCCGACCAGGCTGCAACATCTGCATTGTATGTTGGTTGCCGGGTGTCAGATTTTGTGATCATCCCAACTGCTATCGACCCGTCAGGTTTCGGCGGGGTCATGACCCCGCCC
>JAFYPP010000088.1 GCA_017559995.1 Clostridia bacterium
ACCGCACCGGCGCTTACTACTCCCGTTATATCGCCAAGAACCTGGTTGCCGCCGGTCTGGCCGACAAGTGCGAGCTGCAGCTGGCTTACGCCATCGGCGTTGCCCAGCCCGTGTCCGTTCTGGTGGACACCTTCGGCACCGGCAAGCTGAGCGACATCCGTCTGGCCGAGATCGTCCGCAAGCACTTCGATATGCGCCCCGCCGCCATGATCGAGGAGCTGGAGCTGCGCAAGCCCGTCTATCAGCAGGTGGCCGCCTACGGTCACATGGGCCGTCCCGACCTGGACCTGGCCTGGGAGCGCACCGCCAAGGCCGAGATCCTCAAGCAGTATCTGTAAAAGAACCAATCGGAGGGCAGTCCCATGGGCTGCCCTCTTTCGCAAAATGGGAGGTTTTTTCTCATGAAAAAGATCCAATACAACTCCCCGGTGATCCTCACCTATGTGCTGCTGTGCTGCGGCGTGCTGCTGCTGGACGGCATCACCGGCGGACGCACCACCAACCTGTGCTTTTGCGTGTACCGCAGCAGCATGGGCGACGCGCTGACCTATGTGCGGCTGCTGGGCCATGTGCTGGGCCACGCCGACTGGCAGCACTTTTTCAACAACGTGCTGTATCTGCTCATCGTGGGCCCCTCGGTGGAGGAAAAATACGGCAGCAAGAACCTGCTGATCGCCATGCTGGTCACCGCCTTTATCTCGGGCGCCGCCCACATGGTGCTGTCCCCCAACGCCGCCCTGCTGGGCGCTTCGGGCATCGTGTTCATGCTGATCTTCCTGGCCTCCCTGTCGGGCATGAAAAAGGGCGGCATCCCCCTGACCCTCATTCTGGTGGCCATTTTCTATCTGGGACAGGAGATCTATTCCGCCATCTTTATCAGCGACAGCGTCAGCCAGATCACCCACATCATCGGCGGCATTTGCGGCACGGTGCTGGGTTTTGGCATGTATCACGGAAAAAAAGGGTAAGATCCCCCTTGACTCTCACGCACCGTCACGGTGTATCGTAAGTTCCGGAGGTGATGCAGATGCGGCTTTCCATCGGAGAGGCGGCCGAGCGTCTGGGCGTCAGTGTGCGCACACTGCGCTGGTATGACGAGATCGGGCTGGTGAAGCCCACCGTCGTGGGTGAAAACGGCTACCGCTATTATGACCGGGAGGCGCTGGCCCTGCTGCAGCAGGCCATCTTTTACCGGGAACTGGGCCTTTCGCTCAAGGACATCAAACCCCTTCTGCAGGCACCGGAAGATACCCGCCGCCGTGCGCTTTTGGCCCACCGTCAACTGCTGGAGCTGAAAAAGCAGCAGTTGGAGGGCCTGCTGGCGCTGGTAGACGACACGTTAGGAGGAACATCCATGAACAAATCCATCATCACACAGGCCGACGTGGAAGCGGCCAAAACCAAATACGCCGAAGAGGCAAAAAACCGCTGGGGCCACACCGACGCCTGGAAGCAGTCCCAGGGCAAAAATCCCGACATGGCGGGCATGGAGGCCGTTTTCCGCGGCTTTGCCGCGCTGCGGGACAAGGATCCCGGCGCCCCCGAGGTGCAGGCCCAGGTCAAGGTGTGGCAGGACTTTATCACAGACAATATGTACACCTGCACCAAGGAGATCCTGGCCGGGCTGGGAACGATGTATGTCTGCGACGAGCGGTTCACCGCCAATCTGGACAAGTACGGCGACGGCACCGCCAAGCTCATGAGCGAGGCCATCGCCATTTACTGCAAGGCATAAAAAAACGGCTCGAAAGAGCCGTTTTTTTCATGGAAAACGCCCTTGACTTCCCGAAGCGCCGCCAGTAAAATAATGGAAGTCTTTCCCTTTTGAAAGGAGACCCTTATGGCAAAGAAACTGAATCTTCTGGATAAAAGCATTCCCCCGTGGAAGCTGATCTTCCTGCTGGCGTGGCCCACCATCATCGAGCAGCTGCTGCACACGGCGGTCAACTATGTGGACACCGCCATGGTGGGCAGCATCGGCACCCACGCCACCGCCGCCATCGGCGTGTGCCAGTCCACCCTCATGCTGCTGCTGGGCGTGATGAACATCGCCGGCATCGGCTTTTCCGTAACGGTGGCCCGCCGCATCGGCGAGGGCGACCACGAGGCGGCCCGCACCACCATCCGCCAGGCCCTGCTGTCGGCGGTGATCATCGGTCTGTTCCTCACCACCCTGGTGGAGACCGTGCTGGCCCCCAACCTGCCCCGCTGGATGGGCGTGGAGGACTATGTCCTGCCCTATTCGGTGGCCTATTTCCGCATCATCGGTCTGGGTTATGTGTTCAACACCGCCATGATCGTGTCGGGCGCCACCCTGCGGTGTATGGGCGACACCAAGACTCCCCTGAAGTTCAACCTGATGACCAATATCGTCAACGTGGCCGGCAACTTTTTGCTGATCTATCCCACCCGTGAGCTGACGGTTTGGGGCAGCACCTTCACCATGCCGGGCGCCGGTCTGGGCGTGTCGGGCGCCGCCATCGCCACCGTGCTGTCCACCACCTTCTCGGCCTGCTGTCTGGCCTCCACTCTGTTTTTGCGCAAAGGCCCCCTGCAGATCTCCCTCAAGGACGATTTCCGCCCCCGGAAGGACATCCTGCTGCAGGCCTTCCGGCTGGGCGTGCCCTCCTTCCTGGAGCGTGCCATCATCTCCATGGGCCAGATCGTGTCCACCGCTTTGATCACCGGTCTGGGTACGGCGGCCATCGCCGCCCATCAGCTGGCCCTGTCCGGCGAAAGCCTGTGCTATATGCCCATCTTTGGCTTCGCCACCGCCGCCACCACCCTGGTGGCCCAGAATCTGGGCGCCGGCGACAAGGAACGCGCTAGGCAGCAGGGCCGCTGGTGCATCGGCATCGCCGTGACGGCCATGTGCTTTTTGGGCGGCGCCATGTTCGCTCTGGCACCCAACATCATCGACATTTTCTCCAACGATCCCCAGGTCATCTCGCTGGGCGGTCAGGTGCTTCGCATCGAGGCGCTGGTGGAGCCCTTCTTTGCCATCGCTTCGGTGGTCAGCGGCGTCCTCCGCGGTGCCGGCGACACCCGCTGGCCCTTCTACATCTCGCTGGCCGGTATGTGGTGCATCCGCATCCCGCTGGCAGTGATCCTCATCAAGGGCCTCGGCTGGGGCCTCCACGCCGTGTGGATCGGCATGGCGCTGGATCTGCTGCTGCGCGGCCTGATCTCCCTGTGGCGGTTCCGCAAGGGGGCGTGGGTCTACGTCTGGGAAAACCGAGAAGCCAAACTGGCCCGCAAATAAACAAAAGAAAAGCCTGTACCCCGTGGGGTACAGGCTTTTTTGCGGTCTGTCAGCCTTTGAGGATGGCGTCCTTGGGATCGGTGAAGGGCATATTGTGCTTCTGGGCGGTCTCCAGCAGGGTGAGCATACCCTTGTAGGTGGTGAGGCCCCGGCGCAGATGGGCGTCCTCCAGCATGGCCTGCTCGGCGCCCTTGTCGGCCATGGCCAAAGCGTAGGGCAGGGTGGCGGCGGACAGGGTACGGGAGGCCGTGGCGGCAAAGCCCGAGGGGATGTTGTCCACGGCGTAGTGCAGGATGCCGTCCACATAATAAATGGGGTCGGCGTGGGTGGTGCTTTCACAGGTCTCAATGGCACCGTGGTCGTCACAGGCCACGTCCACGATCATGGCGCCCGGCTTCATCAGCTTAAGATCCTCCCGGTACACCAGATGGTCCCGGCGGGTCTTGTCCCAGTTGATGCAGTTGATGAGCACGTCGCACCGCTTGAGGCAGGTGACCAGATTTTCCCGGTCGGAATAGAGCAGCTCCACGTTGGGGGGCAGTATCTCTCTGGCCCGCTCCATGGCACGCCAGTTGATGTCCAGCATGGACACCTTGTTGCCGCAGCCGGCGGCCAGTTCGGCGGCGCCCATACCGGAGTTGCCGCAGCCGATGATGGCGATCTCGGGGGTGGGGATGCCGGGCACCTGGCTGAGCAGACGGCCCGAGCCGCCCCGCACGGTCTGGGAGAACCACATGGCGGCGATATAGCCGCCCTTGCCGGCCAGCACGCTCATGGGGGCCAGCGCCGGGAAGCCGCCCCGGTCGTCGTCGATGTCCTCATAGGCCACGGCGGTGACGCCGCGGGCCAGCAGGGCCCGGGCCATTTCGGGGTGGGCGTTGGAGTGGAGGTAGGTAAAGACGATCTGGCCCTCATGGAGCAGGTCGAACTCGCTCTCCTCGATCTCCTTGACTTTATAGAGCATATCGCAGCGGCGGTACAGCTCTTCCCGAGGGGTCTTTTGACCGCCGGCGGCCTGATATTCCCCGTCGGGGAATCCGGCGCCGGCGCCGCAGTCGGTCTCGAACAGCACGGTGTGACCGTGCTTCACGAAGGCGGCCACGGCAGACGGGGTGGCGGCAACGCGGTACTCGTTCTTCTTGATCTCTTTCGGCAAACCAATGATCATAGCAGACCCTCTTTTCTGTAGGTTTTGTTTTATTTTACCAAGCAGCGAAGGAAAATAGCAAGTGTTTTTTCGGAAATGGCCAATTTTGTTGACTTCCCTCCCAATGTCTGTTACCATTTGGGCAAAGCAACCTTTATGGACCGGAAAGGAAGGATCCTATGGCATTGGAAATGCGCACCATCCACATCACCGGCGTGGTGTTCGGCAGGGAGCAGGGTATTCGTGACGGCGTGCTGACGGTAGATCCGGAGGCCGTGGCCCGTCTGGTGGAGGAGGACAGCCGTGTGAAATCGGTGCGGCTGGATCTGGCCAAGCCGGGCGAGTCCTGCCGCATCCTGCCGGTGAAGGATGTCATCGAGCCCCGTGCCAAAGCCGCCGGTGGCGAGGCCTTCCCCGGCCTGTTCCGGGATACCGTGGAGCCTGTGGGCAGCGGTGTGACCTGTGTGCTCAAGGGCTGCGCCGTGGTGACCACCGGCCCCATCGTGGGCTTTCAGGAGGGCGTCATCGACATGAGCGGCCCGGGCGCCCGGTACAGCATTTTTTCCAAGCTGCACAACATCGTGCTGCACATCGTCAAGGCAGACCATGTGGACCAGCACGAACACGAAGAGGTGGTGCGGCTGGCAGGCATCAAGGTGGCCCATTACATCGGCAAGCTGGGCGTTGACCACCCCCACTATGACAGCCGTGTCTTTGACTGGCCGCCCATCGGCGAAAAGTTCGCCCAGTACCCTGACCTGCCCCGGGTGGTCTATATCTGCAACTGCATGGCCCAGGGCCTTTTGCACGACACCTATTTTTACGGCCGGGACTGCAAGGCGGTGCTGCCCGCCATCCTGTCGCCGCTGGAGTTCGCCGACGGCGCCGTGGTCAGCGGCAACTGCGTGTCCCCCGGCTCCAAAACCACCACCTATCACCATCTGAACAACGCCGTCATCACCTCGCTGCTGGAAAAGCACGGCAAGGAGCTGAACTTCATGGGCGTGGTGCTGCAGCCCCTGCCGGTGACCCTCCGGGAAAAGTACCGCAACGTGATGCTGTCGGTGGAGGCCGCCAAGTCCCTCAGCGCCCAGGGCGTCATCATCTCCCAGGAGGGTTTCGGCAATCCCACCACCGACCTGATGCTCACCTGCCAGCGGCTGGAGCAAAACGGCATCAAGACGGTCATCATCACCAATGAGGACGCCGGCATCGACGGTATGTCGGAGTCGCTGCCCGACAGCGTGCAGGAGGCCGACGCCATCGTGTCCACCGGCAACTCCAACGCCACCATCCTGCTGCCCAAAATGGACCGGGTGCTGGGCGAACTGCCCGACATCGTCCGTACCACCGGCGGCAACAGTGAGTCCATCCGGCCGGACGGCACCCTTTTGGTGGAGATCCACGGCATCATGGGCAGCCACAACCTGCAGGGCAACACCCTGCTGAGCGCCACCACGGTTTGAGGAGGTATCGTATGAAACGCATCCTGTTCTATACCAATCAGTTTTTCGGCCATCTGGGCGGTGAAGAGATGGCCTATGCGCCCCCGGCCTTCCACAGCGAGCCGGTAGGCCCCGCCGTGGGTCTGCTGCCCCTGCTGCAGGACGCCCTTTGCGTGGGCACGGTGGTGTGCGGCGACAACTACTGCGCCGAAAACCCCGACGCCGTCCGCGCGGTCGTGCGCAAGGCGGTGGAGGACACCCGGCCCGATCTGTTCATCGCCGGCCCGGCCTTCAACGCCGGCCGTTTCGGCATCGCCTGCGGCGATCTGTGCAAGTTCGTCAGGCAGGAGCTGGGGGTGGAGGCCCTCACCGGTCTGTTTGAAGAAAACCCCGCGGTGGAGATGTACCGCCGGGAGGTCTATATCCTTCAGGTGGCCAAGTCGGCCGCCGGTATGGGCAAGGCCCTGCCCCGCATGGCGGCCTTTGCCAACAAGCTGCTGACAGGCGAGGCGCTGGGTTCCCCCAAGGCGGAGGGCTATTTCGCCAAGGGTCAGCGTGTGAACCTCTTCCGTGAGAAAAACGGCGCCGACCGCGCCGTGGATATGCTGCTGGCCAAGCTGAAGGGCGAACCTTTTGAGACCGAGCTGGAGATCTCGGTGTACGAAAAGGTCACCCCTGCCGCCCCGGTCCGGGGGCTGGAAGGGGCCCGCATCGCCCTGGTGACCTCGGGCGGCATCGTGCCTCTGGGCAATCCCCACCGGCTGCCCGCCGCCACCGCCCGGTTCTGGAAGCAGTATGACGCCGACGACGAAGGCGGCCTTGCCCCCGGTGCCTGGGAGTCGGTCCACGCCGGTTATGACCCGGTGTACGCCAACCAGGACCCCAACCGCGTGGCACCCATGAACATTCTGAAGGCGCTGGAAAAAGAGGGCGTCATCGGCAGCGTGTACCCCTATCTGATGACCACCACCGGCAACTCCACCTCGGTGGCCGACGCCACCCGTATGGGCCGTGAGATGGCCGAAGTGCTGGTGTCCGCCGGCGTGGACGGCGTCATCCTCACCTCCACTTGAGGTACCTGTACCCGTTGCGGCGCAACGATCGTCAAGCAGATCGAAAAGGCCGGCATCCCTGCCGCCCACATCTGCACGGTGACCCCCATTTCTCAAACGGTGGGCGCGGCCCGGATCTCGGGCGCCCAGGCCATCCCCTATCCCACCGGCGACCCCCATCTTGCCCCCGAAAAGGAGCAGGCCCGCCGCCGGGAGATCGTGCTGAACGCCCTGGACCTGCTCACCCGCTGAACCTTTGGAAAGTGTGATACAATATGGCAAAACCTCTGAACCTTTTGGACAAAAGCATCCCCACGTGGAAGCTGATCTTTTTGCTGGCATGGCCGTCCATCATTGAGCAGCTGCTGCAGACGGCGGTGAACTATGTGGACACCGCCATGGTGGGCAGCATCGGCACCCACGCCACCGCCGCCATCGGCGTGTGCCAGTCCACCCTGTTTCTGCTGATGGGCGTGATGAACGCCACCGGCCTTGGCTTTTCGGTGATCGTGGCACGCCGCATCGGTGAAAACCGCTACGACGAGGCCCGTGAGGTCATGCGGCAGGCCATGCTGGGCGTGCTGGCGGTGGGTCTCACCCTCACCCTGCTGGTACAGCTGATTTTGGCGCCCAATCTGCCCCGGTGGATGGGCACCGCTCCCGACGTGCGGCCCCATGCCGTCACCTATTTCCGCATCATCGGCGCCAACTATCTGCTGCACACCGGTATGCTGATGGCCACCAACATCCTGCGGTGTATGGGCGACACCAAGACGCCGCTGAAGTTCAACATCCTCACCAACCTCATCAACGTATGCGGCAACTTTTTGCTGATCTATCCCACCCGTCAGCTGACGGTGTTTGACGTGACCGTCACCATGCCCGGCGCGGGCATGGGCGTGGCAGGCGCCGCCCTGGCCACGGTGACGGCAACGGCCTTTTCCGCCATCTGCCTGCTGTCGGTGCTGTACCGGCGGAAGGGCCCTCTGCAGATCTCCCTGAAGGACAGCTACCGCCCCCGTACCGACATCCTCAAGCAGGCGGTGCAGCTGGGCGTGCCCACCTTTTTGGAGCGGGCCACGGTGGCCGGCGGCCAGATCGCCGCTACCGCTATGATCTCCGGTCTGGGCACGGTGGCGCTGGCCTCCAACCAGCTGGCCCTCACCGGCGAGAGCATCTGCTATATGCCCATCTTCGGCTTTTCCATTGCCGCCACCACCCTGGTGGCCCAGAACCTGGGCGCCCGGGACAAGGAACGGGCCTTCCAGCAGGGGGCGTGGTGCACGTGGATCTCGGTGGCGGTGATCTTTACCGCCGGTGTGATCCAGTTCATCCTGGCGGAGAACATCATCGACCTGTTCTCCAATGACCCGGCGGTCATCGCCCTGGGCGGCAAAATGCTGCGCATCGAGGCCTTTGCCGAGGCCTTCTTCGCCATCACCACCGTGCTGTCCGGTGTCCTTCGCGGCGCAGGCGACACCAAGTGGCCCTTCTACATTTCCCTGCTGGGTATGTGGTGCATCCGCATCCCGCTGGCCTATACCCTCATCCACAAGTTTGACTGGAATCTGGAGGCCATCTGGGTGTGCATGGCGCTGGATCTGATGGTGCGGTCGGCGCTGTTCCTCTGGCGGTTCTACCGCAAAAAATGGCTGGCCGTCTGGGAAGAGCGGGAGGCCAAGCTGGCGCAGAAATAAGCGAAACCGCCCGTCCCGTCGGGCATGGCATCCGGAAAGGAGACTGCCTATGCTTCGAATCGTTGAAAACTTGCGTGACAAGCTCAAAGACCGCGCTGCAGAACGGAAAGAGCGGCTCACCTATTTCCTGCCGCTGACACCACTATATTTACTGGTGACGTTTCTGTCCTATTGGACAGGAAGATGGCGGGGGCGAGAGCCGCAATGGATCTGGCTCGGTCTTTACACCGTGGCCACCGTCTTTGCCGGCATCCATGATTACAAGGAGGACGGCGAACTCACCGGAACGTCTGTTTTCTTTATCGTCTTGGATGTGATCCTGATCGGCAGTTTGTGTTTCCTGTTTTTGAAATCATAAAAAAAAGGAGCCGGATGGCTCCTTTTTTATTTCACTTCTTCCCGCCTGGCGGCGCGGGCGCCGGCGCCGAAGGGATCCAGATCGGACAGACCCTCCATGGTCATCATGTTCTCCAGCACGCTGACGTCGGTGGTGACGTCCATGGCCTCGCTGTCGAACAGGGCGTCCAGCTGCTTTTCAAAGCCCAGCACCAGCTTGTCCATGATGTCCTCCACGTCCTTCATGGCGGCGGAGATGTTGCCGCCCTCCACGCCGGTGCGCTCCATACGGGCGTAGGACTCCAGAATGGAGACGGTCTTGGGCAGATAATGGTTGCGGAACTGGCGGATGCTGCTTTCCTTTTCGGGATGCTCCCCCACATAGGTGAGGATCTTGCGGGTCAGCTCCTCCAGCCGGTCCATGCGCTGGGACACGTAGCTGTCGGTGATGGTATCGTTGAGGGTGCGGATGCGCCGCGCCTCGGGGAAGTCGCCGTCGTCGGTCCGGGCATCGGGTGCCTGACGGGTGTCGGCGGTCTTGGGCGCCGCCTCCGCTTCGGGATAGGTAAGGATCTTGTCGGTGCCGTCGATGTACATACCGTGGAGCAGGCCCTCGGCCAGCATCCACCGGAGGTCCTTCACGCACTTGCCGTAGCGGACAGGGATGGCGTCGGCCAGCTCCTCGATCTCCACCCAGCGGCGGTTGCCGATGATGGTGGCATAGGTGCGGCAGCGCATGACCCGGTTTTGCTTTCTGCTGCCCACCACGCGCATCACCGCGCCGGGAGTGCACAGGGTCAGCGCTGTGATGGAGGTGGCCATGGCGATATCAAAGAAGGGGTTATAGCCGGCCAGCATCCCCAAAAAGGTCACGGCGGTGGCGAACATACCAAAACCCAGCAGGATGTTGCCTGCCAGACGCAGGCTCTTGCCGATTTTGGGATTCAGGCGCTGGTCCTGCAGCATACCGTACTGCTCCTTCACCGCCTCCTTGCGGCTGCGGGCGGCAGGACGTCTGACCTCGATCTTGGGGGCGGTATAGCTGTAACGATAGGTGCCGTCGGCGTTCATGCCGTAGCGCATATTGGGCTGCTTGGCGGTCTCTTCCGCCCCGTCGCTCTCACGACTCAGGCGGCTGTGGTACTCCTCGGTGGTCTCGCCCTCCCGGCGGCCGGTGCCGGGGGCCCGGTAGGTGCGCTGTCCCCGGGCGTTGTAAGCGCGCTGGCTCTGCGCATCGTAGGTGCGCTGGCTCTGGGTCTTGGGCGCGGCCTCGTCACGGTTCTGCAGCATGGAAATGCCCAGCAGAATGACGCCCGGCCAGAAGCCGAACACAAAGCCCAGCACGATGAGCCAGAAAGGGATGGTTCCTTTTTTCGGTTTGTTTGCCATGGGATGGTCCTCCCAACAGTTAGATTACGTTGCCCTCCAGCGCCATGGGGATCTGGATCAGGCCGTCCACCTTGCGCTCGGCGGCGGTGGCGGTGAAGCCCTGCTTCAGGAAAAAGCCGCGGGAGTAGGGGGTGGCGTTGACGGTGACCCGGTGGAGGGTCTCGTCCAGCTCCTTGCAGTCGATGAAAGCGTGCTTCAGCAGGTTGGTGGCGATGCCCTGGCGGTGATAGGCGCCGTCCACGTACAGCAGCTCGATGTGGCTCAGGTCACGCATGGCGCACACGCCCACCAGGAAATCGTCGTCAAAGGCGCCCCAGAAGCGGATCTCGCCGTCGCCGGCACGCTGGAGCATATATTCGTAGTCGATGCGGGCCCAGAACTCGTCCAGAGCCTCCTGGGGCAGGTTTTCCGACTCAAAATCGGAGAACACGTCCCACACCAGAGCCAGCGCCTCTTCCAGCATACAGCCGGTGAGAGGGCCGATGGTCTTTTTGCCGCCTTCGATATGCCTGTTCTGTTCCATACTTTACTCCTTACAGATACATTTTTTCGTAAGCCGCCCGGATGTCGGCAGGCACCAGCGCGCCGCCGGTGGCCCAGGCGATGTGGGCGGAGTTTGCCAGCTTTTCGGCGGTGAGGCCTGCGGTTTCACACCAGGCCTTGCCCTCCGGCTGCTTGAGCAGTTCCACGGGGCCCTGGAAAGCGGCGCAGGCCGAAGGCTCCAGGAAGATGTCCTGGCTCTCCAGCAGTTCCCGCATAAAGACGTACAGCTTGCGGTCCTCCACGGTGACCTCGCCGGCCAGCAGAGGCTCCATCACGCCGCCCACGAAGCCGGAGGGACGGGCGCAGGCCAGACCGTCGGCCTCGGTCATGCCGGTGAGGCCCACATCCTGGACGCACACCTTGCTGTGCAGGCCGGTGGCCATGCCCACCAGCATGCTGGGGCACTGGACGGGTTCGGAGAAGAACACGTGGACATTGTCGCCAAACACCTGCTTGAGGCCGAAGGTGACGCCGCCGGGGGCGCCGCCCACGCCGCAGGGGATGGTGACCAACAGAGGATGGTTGTCATCCACGGCGATGCCCTGTTCCGCCAGCTGCTCCTGCAGCCGCAGAGCGGCCACGGCGTAGCCCAGGAACAGGTTTTTGGAGTTTTCGTCGTCCACGAAATAGCTCATGGGGTCGGCGTCCGACTGGGCACGGCCCTGCTTGACGGCCTCTCCGTAGTCGGCTTCGTACTCGATGACCTGCACGCCGTGAGAGCGCAGCAGGTCCTTTTTCCACTGCTTGGCGTCCACGCTCATGTGGACGATGACCTTGTAGCCAACGGCGGCGGAGGCGATGCCGATGGACAGGCCCAGATTGCCGGTGGAGCCCACCTGCACGGTGTATTTGCTGAAAAATTCCCGCATTTCGGGGGTGGCCAGCTTGGAATAATCGTCCTGCTCGGTGAGCAGACCGGCCTCCATGGCCAGTTCCTCGGTGTGCTTGAGCACCTCGTAGATGCCGCCCCGGGCCTTCACCGAGCCGGCGATGGCCAGATGGCTGTCCTGCTTGAGCAGCAGCTTGCCGGGGACGGAAGCGCCGTGACGGGCCTCCAGCAGCTCGCCCATCCGGGGGATGGGGGTCAGGGGAGATTCGATGAGGCCGCCGCGGGGGGCAGTCTCGGGGAAGCAGGTGCGGATAAAGGGGGCAAAGCGGGCCAGCCGGGCCTGAGCGTCACGGATATCCTCCATGCCCAGAGGCAGATCCCGCAGGCCGTCCTTCACGGGCTGCAGCTTGGGGTTGATCCAAAGGACTTCCTCCGCCGCTGCCACACGGGACAGCACGGGGTCACGGTTCAGCAGTTGTTCCACGGTAAGACCTCCCATCAAAAGTTGTCGCCGCGCTCCTGGCGCAGCTCGCCGTCGTAATGTTTATACAGCTTGCCCTTCTCATCCTCGAAGTAGAAGGTGTTGAGGGCCCGCTCGGTGCCATAGAGGGTCATGTCGGGGGCCAGCTCCCGGGCCTTGTCCAGGGCGGCCTTGTTGCGGGTGGTGATGAGGTTGTAGCCACGGCGGCAGCGCTCCAGCCAGAAGAACTCATAGTTGGGCGCCTGCAGCACCCGGCTCTGCAGATCGGCCAGCGTGCGGACGCCGGCCTGTTCACACCATTCCAGGCACATTTTATACATACGCTGGGGCAGTTTGCCGGTGGTGTTGGGGTCGTTGTCCCAGTAGACGGTGATGGTTTTCTGGCCCTTCTGCTGGGCCACGAAGGCACGGCTGTGGCCGTCGGTGAGCACCTTGCGGCCGTCGCCGAAATCGTACACCGGCAGGGGATCGAAGCCGACGAAATCTTCGGCCATGTATTTTTCCCGCACGGCTTCCAGCTTGCGCTGGTTGAGGTAGAGCTGGCTGACGCCCAGCTCGTCCAGGGAGATTTCAAAAGTCTGCATATATGGACACTCCGTTAAATGGATAGATTGGTTCAACTTAAGATTATAACAGATTTTGGCGCACTTCGCAAGGTGTGGGCGGGGTTGTCCGACCCCGGGAAAAATTTTTCAGGCTGTTTCTTTTTGCTTTTTTGTGCTATACTGGCGGCAGAAAGGATGATGCCCATGTCGCTGCAGCTGCCTGCCGCCCTTGCCCGGCGGCTTGAACATAAGCCTTATATCCAAAACACCACCGGCCTGTCGGGCGCGGGGGTGCTGATGTTTGACGATTGCGTGCTGAAAACGGCGCCCGACGATCAAACCGCCGCCCGGGAGGCCCGCATGATGGCCTGGCTGGAGGGCAAACTGCCCGTGCCCCGGGTGCTGGAGTATTGCGAGCAGGATGGCACCGCCTTTTTGCTCATGTCCCGTCTGGAGGGCGAGATGAGCTGCGAGGACTATTACATGGAGCGCCCCCAGCTGCTGTGCAAGCTGCTGGCCGAGGGCCTCAAGGCCCTGTGGCAGGTGGACATCCGGGACTGCCCCTGCCGGTTTTCTCTGGACGACCGGCTGCTGCTGGCCGAGGACAACGTCCGCCACGGCCGGTGCGAGGTGCATCGGGTGGAGCCTGACACCTATGGCCCCGGCGGCTTCCGGGATCCGGAGGATCTTTTGCGCTGGCTGAAGGATCACCGTCCGCCGGTGGACGAGGTGCTGTCCCACGGCGATTTCTGCCTGCCCAACGTGTTTTTCCGTGGGGAGCAGGTGTCGGGATATCTGGATCTGGGCTTTTGCGCCGCCGCCGACCGGTACCAGGACATCGCCCTGTGCTACCGCAGCCTGCTGCACAACGCCGACGGCACCTACGGTCCGGTGTACCCCGACGTGCGCCCCGACGATCTGTTCCGGGCGCTGGGAATGCCCCCCGACTGGGAAAAGGTGCGGTATTACCGCCTGCTGGACGAGCTGTTTTAATAAGATAGCGGAGGTTCATCAATGACTTATCCGTATTCATCGGACTTTTTCACTGCGTTGGAGCGGCTAATCGCCCAAAGCCGGATGATCATCGACCGTCCCCGCGGCAGCGCTCATCCCCGGTACCCACAGGTGATTTATCCGCTGGACTACGGGTATCTGGAGAACACCGCGTCCATGGACGGCAGCGGCATCGACCTATGGCGGGGCAGCCTGCTCCAGCCGGTTTTGTGCGGCATCGTGGTGACGGTGGATCTGCTCAAGCGGGATTCTGAGATCAAATTGCTGCTGGGATGCACGAAAGAGGAGATTTCCGCGGTTTTGGCCTTCCACAATGGCAGCGATTACATGAAAGGTACACTGATTCCCCGGGAAATGTGAAAAAAGACCTGTCAAATGACAGGTCTTTTCTTTATTCCAGCTCGTTATAGACAAAATGAATGACGCCCTCGTTCTTTTCCAGCAGGCGCTCGATGCCCCGGGGGTAGACCGAGATGTTCTTCAGCTCCTCCAGCGGCACCCACACGAAGTCCAGCTCCACCCGCAGGTCCTCCAGCTCGTCCACGCCGGAGATCTCGCCCTCCCGGAAGAATGTATCGTCCTCCAGATGGACGGCGTAGTAGAAATGCACCTGATGGCAGGGCTTGTCGCCCCACATGAAAAAGTTCTCGTTGACGGCCAGCAAGTCATCCACGCCGATGTTCACGTGCAGCTCCTCCATGAACTCCCGCACCAGGGTGTCCTTGGCCTGCTCCATAAAGGAAACGTGGCCGCCGATAACGGCGTGGTTGTTCCACTTGTCCCGCTGCAGCAGGATCTTTCCGTTTTCCACCAGAATGCCGCCCACCCGGTAGGAGAAAATCTTATCTTCAACTTTGAAGAGAATGTCCCGGCTCATACGCCACCTCCGATTTTGAGATAAAGCAAAAGCGACCTGCTTTCGCAAGTCGCTTTTGTGTAGGCGTTACTTATCTTCCCGGGCCGTCGCCAGCCAAGTATTGTCAGCACATGTGAGCTTAACTACCGTGTTCGAAATGGGAACGGGTGGACCCTCACCGTAATCAACACCTACTATGTTGTTATGAGAAGAAAAATGGTGACCCGTAGGAGAATCGAACTCCTGTTTGCGGCGTGAGAGGCCGCCGTCTTGACCGCTTGACCAACGGGCCATGACTTCTTCTCACAACTATATGAACGGCA